>NZ_DF977003.1:0-300000 GCF_001485475.2 Tepidanaerobacter syntrophicus
AGGCTGTGCAAAGAATTAATGGGAGTGGAGGGATAAAGATGTGTGCAAAAAGTCCTGACGAACTTGCAAAGGAACGTCTTGCAAGAATACAAGCTGCTATGAATTTAGAGGAACCTGATAGAGTGCCTTGCTGGGGTGTGGGCGGAGATATAGTTCCAGCTTATGCCGGAATCACACAATATGAGTTTTGTTATGAATCTGAAAAAACTCTAATGGCAATCGAAAAGTTTTTGAGGGATTTTCCCTTTGATACCGGGATGGCCGGGCTCATGGGGTTAGACGGCAGGGTATTTAGTGTAGCTTTTTCTGAATTTCCTGACATATCTCCTGGTATTGCCTTCATCACTGGTCCAATACACGATGCGCTCGGCGATAAATATTGCAGATATCCCGGCAGAGAGATTGATGAAAATGCAAGTCCTCAGTTTATCGGCGGAACCTTCATGCAGCCGGAAGAATACGATCAGCTGATAGAAGATCCTGTAGGATTTATTGCAGAAACCATACTGCCTAGGGCATGTACTAATCTGGAGACAAAAAGAAAGGCCATGGCTACCTGGGTAAGAGTTGGTATGGAGATATCAAAGGCTGGTCCGGCTTACGCTGAGCTGGGGAAAATATTAGCTGAGCTAGGCTATCCTTCAATGCCTATGGGATGGGGATATGCCCCCATGGACATTATAGGTGACTTTTTAAGAGGTATAAGTAATGCAGTGCTTGATGTAAGAAGATATCCCGATAAAGTTAAGAAGGCAATCGATGCCTTAACAGAACCGGTTATTCAGTATTCGCTGGCTACAGTCCAGGGCGGTGCAAAAATTGCAATGTTCCCCCTCCACTTAAACGAGTACCTTTCTCCGAAATTATATAATGAATTTTATTGGCCTTCATTGAAGAAAGTAATAATGAGATTTTACGAAGAGGGCGTTAAATCTCAGGTATTTTTTGAAGGACATCATGAGCCTCACCTAGAGACCATTTTAGAGTTGCCAAAAGGGTGGGGTGTAGCTTATTTTGAAAAAACTGACGTGGTAAAAGCAAAAGAGGTATTACAGGGACATACTTGTATAATGGGTGGAATCCCTATGAGCTTACTTGTGAGCGGAACTCCGCAAGAGATTGACGATTTTATTAAAGACCTGTTAAAGAAAATGAAACCAGGAGGAGGATTTATACTTGCTGCCGGCGTAAATGTAGCTCCGGCAAATACGCCACCCGAAAACATACATGCTTTGATTGAAGCAGTGGAAAAATACGGTTAATTAGAAAAAGTTGGGCACCGATACTGCTTCGGTGCCCTCTAAAAATTGCATCGGAGGTACGGCTATCATGGGCCTGGAAAAAGGAATAGGAGAAGAAAGAAGATGGTTTTATCCAATATCGGGTTTTGTAATGGGAACAGCAATCACAGTAACCGGCCTTTGGACTATGTTTTATCCTCATATACAAATGCATTTTGGATTAGATACTACTGCATCTATAGTCCTTGCAGCGACTTTTAGCGGGATAGGCAGTATGATTGTCGGGCCTCCTATTGCCGGAGTAATTTTAGATAAATACGGCCCGAAAATTAATTTTATCATTGCTGCAATATCCCTAATTACAGGCCATATTTTTATAATGAAAATGCTTTTGCTTACTCAGTGGTCTGTAGCCATGCGCCTTTGGTATTTGGGCAGTTTTTTTGTTGGCCTTGGGTGCGGTTTTTTTGGAGGCACATCACCGGCGACAATCGGCAAATGGTTTCCGGATAAAGTGGGAACAGCTATGGGATTTACAGTGGCAGGGACAAGTGCTGGGACAATTGTATATTCTCCCTTAGTTGCTTCTTACATAAAAAATCATGGTTTTAACGGCAATATTTTTTTATTCTTTTCTGTAATTTCTGCTATATTTTTAATTGGGATAGGCCTTCCTTTCTGGAAAACGCCCTCTTCCAACTGGAATCCGATATTTTCAAAAAATACATCTGATATCAATACTAATATAACTAACAACTTTTCAAAAGATTATACCTTAAAAGAAGCAATTTTCGATAAAAGATTCTGGATATTATATATTTGTTTTACCTGCGCCTCTTTTTCCTATATGTTTTTTACACAAAATGTTTCTTTAATAATAATGGAAGGTTTATCAAGCACTATGAGTAAAGAAGATATATTATCTTCAGTGGTGCCGACTTTTCTTTCCGTTTCAGCGATATCCACTCTTGCAGGAACTTTTATTTGGGGGATAATCTCAGATAAATTAGGTGGGCCATGGAAAACTCTTTGGGTAGTTTATCTACTTCCCGCCATTTTAATGGGGGCATTTTATCTAAATTACCATTCAAAGATTCTTATTTTCCTGATAGGGGCTGTATTTTATTTTTGTGGTGGCGGGGAACCTGTTATTCATTACGCTATTGTCCCCCATGTTTTTGGACGAAAGCACCTGGGCAAAGTCATGAGTGTACTGAACGCATTTTCTGTAGGTGTTGGGGTATCGGTAGGGCCATATGTTGGGGCTTATATAAAAGATGTGACAGGCGGATATTATTGGGCATTGATAATCGCTATAATAGTTCGATTGTGCGGCACGTGTTGCGCAATTTTAGGCATGAGATTCGATAAAATAAAAAGACTTGATTAAATCAGCAAAAACTGTTAATTTAACTGCAGGAGGCGATAGAAATGTCCGATAAAAAATATAAAGTAAAAATTCTGCCGAATAACATAGAAACTTTGGCGGAAGAAAATGATACTCTCAAAAAAGTTTTTACCGATAATAATATAAGTTTTGAGTTTCCTTGTGGAGGATTAGGGCTTTGCAAACAGTGTCAGGTTAAAATTAAACGAGACAGCGGAGAAGAAGAAAGAGTTTTTGCCTGCCAATTTAAAATTAAAGAGGACTTACTAGTCGAAATTACAAAGAAAGAGCAACAACATAGAATTTTATCTGAAGGTTTAGAAAGAGAAGTACTTTTAGATCCTTTGGTAAAAAAAGTGCACAGAAAACTGCCACAACCGACACTTTCTGACAATAGGGATGACTGGAGCAGATTAGTGGAAAGGCGAGGAATAAGGCCGAGCTTAAAGATTGCACAAGAGCTTCCTAAAAAAATTAGAGAAAATAATTTCGATGTAACAATAGTTATTTCCGATGATGAAATTATCGCAATCGAAGATAAGAACACGCAAGATATGTTGCTAGGAATGGCTTTTGACATTGGAACTACTACGGTTGCCGGTTATCTCATGGATTTAAAGAGCGGGAAAGAGCTAACTAAAGTTTCTACCTTAAATCCACAAACAAAGTATGGTGCGGATGTAATTTCGCGCATAAACTTTGCAGAAACAGATGCGGGACTGGAAAGGTTACATGGCGAAATTGTTCAAGCAATAAATGAATTAATAGCGGAGGCGGTTAAAGAGGCAGGGTTTAAAACTTCAGATGTTTACGCCATTTCTGTATGTGGCAACACTGCAATGCATCACTTATTTTTAAATATAAAGCCGGGATCGCTTGCCTCAACGCCATATGTTCCGGTAGTGACAGAACATATAGTTGCAGATGCCCAAGACCTGGGTATCAAAATAAATCCTACAGGCAAGGTTTTTATATTACCTAATATAGCAGGTTTTGTAGGTGGAGATATAGTAGCCGGAGCTTTAACTATAGAAATCGATAAAGCAGAGAAGCTAAAGCTGTTTATAGACATTGGAACAAACGGCGAAATAGTTCTCGGCACAAAAGATAATTCGCTTTCTTGCTCTACGGCTGCAGGACCGGCCTTCGAGGGCGTAGAGATCACATGCGGCATGAGAGGAGCTTCCGGGGCAATAGATCATGTGCATATTGACAATGAACTGAGCTATACAGTAATAGACGATGGACTGCCTTACGGTATCGCGGGTTCAGGCCTTGTAGATATTATAGCAGAACTATTAAAGGCAGGGATAATCGATCAAAACGGCCGTATTTTAAGACCTGAAGAAGTAAATAACCCTATTGGCAAAAAGTATTTAGATAGAATTACTACAATAGAAGGCGTTTTGTCCTTTCTTATTGAGGATAAAACAGCTACCGGCCGACCTGTTTATATAACCCAGAAAGATATCAGGGAGTTTCAACTGGCAAAAGGTGCAATTGCAGCTGGCATTGAAGTGCTTTTAAAAACCTATGGTGCAAAGGCTGATGATATAGACGAGGTATTTTTGGCGGGAGCATTCGGCAATTATTTAGACTATAAAAGTGCATGCAGAGTTGGCTTAATTCCTCAAGAGCTTGAAAATAAGATAAAAGGAATCGGAAATTCAGCAGGAGCCGGTGCAAAATTATTCTTACTTTCAGAAAAAGAGCGCAACCGCGCAAGGGATATCGCTAGCAAAATAAAATATGTAGAGCTAAGTGCCAGGGAAGATTTCAGAGACGCATTTTTTAATAAGATAAATTTTTGATTTGTTAACAAAATAACACATAATATAAAATATTGATTAGTCATCATTGACAAATAATTTTAAAAATGTTAATATATTTTTATGAAATATGTAAACTATACATGTATATACAAATGAAATATTCAAATTTATAGCGGAGGTGCTTTATAATGATTATTATTGGAGAAAAAATTAATGGAACTATTCCTAGCGTAAAAAAAGCAATCGACGAAAGAGACGAAGCATTCATACGAGACCGAGCGGTTAAACAGGCAGAAGCTGGAGCAGACTATATAGATGTATGCGCAGGAACCACTCCGGAGGTAGAAGTCGAAACACTAAAGTGGCTTATGGATATCGTTCAAGACTCAGTTGATAAGCCTGTATGTATTGATAGTCCCAACCCAAGAACCATTGAAACAGTATTTAAATATGCAAAAAAACCGGGCATAATTAACTCCGTTTCGCTGGAGGGAGAAAAGTGTGAAATTATTTTTCCCCTTATCCAAGGAACTGATTGGCAAGTGTTTGCCCTAACATGCGACAACAGAGGTATACCATCAGATGTCCAAACGAGGATCGATATAACAAAAGAAATAGTAGAAAAAGCTGATAAATATAATATTGCGCCAGACAGAATACATATTGACCCACTGGTAATAGCGCTGGCTACAGACAATCAATCTATGTTAAAGTTTATGGAAACTACTAAAAAAATAAAAGAAATGTATCCTACGATTAAAGTTACTTCAGGCTTAAGCAACATATCCTTTGGCATGCCCCTTCGAAAGATTGTCAACAGGACATTCTTGACACTTGCAATATACGCAGGTATGGATTCTGCTATAATGGATCCCTGCGATCAAGATATGATGGCGACGCTTCTTGCAACCGAAGCACTGCTTGGCAAGGACAGATACTGCAGGAAATTTAATGATGCATATAGAAAAGGCAAGATTGGTTATAAAAAATAATAATGTATCTAAATTTTAATGATAAAAACAGGGAGGCTGCATCAATGACTTTTAAATCTGATATTGAGATTGCTCAATCAACAAAACTTAAGGACATTAGGGAAATTGCCGCAAAAGTTGGTTTTAGCGAAGATGATATTGAATTATACGGAAAGTACAAAGCAAAAGTCGACTACAATTTGTTAAAAAATGGTTCCGGCAAAAAGGCGAAATTAATTTTAACTACAGCAATTACACCAACACCTGCCGGCGAAGGCAAAACAACCACTACTATCGGTGCCGCAGATGCTCTTGCTCGCTTAGGCAAAAAATCCATGGTAGCATTGAGAGAACCTTCATTAGGGCCTGTATTTGGGGTTAAAGGCGGTGCAGCAGGAGGAGGATATTCACAGGTTGTTCCCATGGAAGATATAAATCTTCATTTTACGGGAGATATACATGCCATTACGGCTGCTAATAATCTACTTGCAGCAATGGTTGATAACCATATTTTCCAAGGAAACGCGTTAGATATAGATCCGAGACGAGTTGTGTGGCGCAGAGCTCTTGATATGAACGATAGACAGCTCAGGAGTTTAGTTGACGGTCTCGGAGGAAAAGCCAACGGCATGCCCAGAGAAGATGGATTTGATATTACGGTAGCTTCGGAAGTTATGGCAATTTTCTGCTTAGCAAATGACATTGTAGACCTGAAAAATAGACTTGCAAAAATTTTAGTAGCTTATGACAGAAAGGGCAATCCTATTACTGCTGCAGACATAAAGGCTCAGGGCGCAATGGCAGCCCTTTTAAAGGATGCATTAAAGCCTAATTTAGTTCAAACCTTGGAAGGAACGCCGGCATTTGTCCACGGTGGACCCTTTGCTAACATAGCACACGGCTGCAATTCTGTTATAGCTACGAAGATGGCGATGCAGTTTTCGGATTATGTAGTTACAGAAGCAGGCTTCGGTGCAGATCTGGGAGCGGAAAAATTCATTGATATAAAGTGCCGGCTTGCCGGTTTAAAACCTGATGCGGTAATTATTGTTGCAACTGTAAGAGCGTTAAAATATAATGGCGGACTTCCCAAGTCAGAGCTTGACAAAGAAGATTTGGATGCGCTTGTAAAAGGCATACCCAATCTTTTAAAGCATGTGGAAAATATTACTCAAGTATTTAAACTCCCTGCAGTGGTAGCGGTCAACAGATTTCCGCAGGACACTGATGCTGAATTGAAATTCATTGAAGAAAAATGCAATGAATTAGGAGTAAATGTGGCGATTTCGGAAGTTTGGGCCAAAGGCGGAGAAGGCGGAATAGCCCTAGCAGAGGAATTGTTAAGATTGATAGAGCAGAACGAGGGCAAAGATCAAAAGCTTAGCTTTGCATACGAGTTAGATATACCCATTAAGGAAAAGATACGGGCAATCTCTCAAAAAATTTACGGAGCAGATGATGTGGTCTTTACAGATAAAGCTGCTAAAGAAATTGATAATTTCGAGAAACTCGGATATGGCAATTTACCGGTTTGTATGGCGAAAACCCAATATTCCCTTAGCGATGACCCGAAAAAGCTTGGAAGACCTACAGGATTCAATATTACCGTAAGAGATGTCACTCTTTCGGCAGGAGCGGGCTTCCTTGTTGCTGTTACAGGTGATATAATGAAGATGCCCGGCCTTCCAAAAGTTCCGGCCGCGGAAAAAATTGATGTTGACGAAAAAGGAGTAATTTCGGGATTATTCTAGGAGGTATTATTCATGAATTTTGGGGATAAGACTTGTAACGATTTTGTAAATGAACTTGCATCAAAAAATCCAGTACCGGGTGGCGGCGGAGCCGCCGCCCTGGTAGGTGCAATCGGTGTTGCCTTAGGAAGCATGGTATCTAATTTAACCATAGGCAAAAAAAAGTATGCTCAGTATGAAGAAGATATCAAAGGCATATTAAAAAAATGCGAAGAGCTTCAGAAAGAATTAATGCAAATGATTGATGAGGATGCAGAAAACTTTCTTCCTCTTTCGAAAGCTTATGGAATGCCTACAGAGACAGAAGAGCAGAAAAAACTAAAAGAAGAGACGATGGAAAAAGCTCTTAAACAAGCTTGCCAGGTTCCAATAAAAATAGTCAGAGCTTGCCATAAGGGAATAAAGCTTCATGCAGAACTTGTCGACAAATGCTCGAAGCTTGCCATAAGTGATGTGGGCGTTGGCGTTCAGTGCCTGAGGGCAGCAATAATCAGCGGCAGATTAAATGTTGTAATTAACATTAATTCTATCAAAGACGAAGATTATGTAAGCAAAGTAAAAAAAGAAGTCGATAATCTGGTTTCTGAAGCAGTAGACCTTGCCGATATAGTGTATAATAAGGTGGAAAATATCTTAAATAAATAAAACGCCGCCTTTGCGAAATACAAAATACATACGGAGGAGGGGTATTATTGGGAACATTAATTAAAGGCAAACCTGTTGCGGATAAAATAAAAGAAGATATAAAAGCCGAAGTAAAAGAGCTTAGAGCAAAAGGCACCATTCCAAAATTGTCTATTATCAGAGTAGGTGCCGATCCGGGAGATATATCTTATGAGCGCGGAGCACTAAAGGTAATGTCCGAGCTTGATATTGACGTACAAGTAAATGCACTTCCTGAAAATATTACACAGGAGGAGTTCGTGGACTTTCTTAAAAAAGTCAATTCAGATTCCTCTGTTCACGGCATTTTGATATTTAGGCCGCTGCCGAAGCAGCTTGATGAAAATGTTATAAAATATGTTATTGACGCTAACAAAGACGTAGATTGCTTTAGCCCTCTTAATGTAGCAAAGGTGTTTGAAGGAGACGAAAGCGGTTTTCCTCCCTGCACACCTGCTGCCGTTATGGAGATGCTAAAGTATTATAATGTTGAATTGAAAGGCAAACGAGCGGTGGTTATAGGGCGCTCTATGATTGTAGGCAAGCCTGTATCTATGATGCTGCTAAAGGAACACGCCACTGTTACTATTTGCCACTCGAGAACACAAAACTTGCCCCAAGTTGCCTCTGAAGCAGATGTGCTTGTAGTCGGAATCGGGCGGGCGAAAATGGTAAATTCTGAATATGTAAAGGACGGCGCAGTTGTAATTGATGTAGGAATAAACGTTGACGAAGACGGAAAACTATGCGGGGATGCTGATACAGAAGATTGTGCCCGCAAGGCCTCACTGATTACACCGGTTCCGGGCGGGGTAGGATCAGTTACAACTTCTGTTTTAGCAAAACAGGTGATAAAAGCATGCAAATTACAAACAGGCTCATGTTAAGGAACGGGAGGTGCCATCTTGATTATTTCTCAGCATAAACCCTTTGAAGAAATTAAAGAACTTTTAAAAGACAGCAATAAGATAATTTTAATCGGATGCGGTGAATGTGCCACTGTGTGCAAGGTTGGCGGCGAAGAAGAGCTTGTGGCCATGAAAGCTAAACTTGAAGAAATCGGAAAACAAGTAACGGCTTTTATAGTTCCCGAAACCAGCTGCAACTACCTTCTGGTAAGAAGAGACCTAAAAAAGATTAAAGATACAGTATCTGATGCTGATGCCATACTATCTTTTGCTTGCGGAGATGGAACACAGACAATAGGAAAACTCGTAGATATACCAGTTTATCCGGGCAACAACACTATGTTTGTCGGAGAAGTTGAAAGAGTCGGAGTATATAGCGAAGCTTGCAAGACCTGCGGCGACTGTATACTCGGCCTAACCGGCGATATTTGCCCGGTTACAAAGTGTGCCAAATCATTGCTGAACGGTCCTTGCGGTGGTGCAAAAGATGGAAAATGCGAAGTGAACCCGGAAAATGACCGTGCATGGATATTAATTTATGAGAAATTGAAAAAATTAGGCCAGTTAGAAAAAATATATGAGATACAAAAACCAAAGGAATACTCAAAAGTTGCACATCCCAGGACTATAAGCCTTAGAGATGGAGGTGCAGCACAATGAGTTTACTGCAAAAAGCCTTAGAAAATAACGAATTTGCGGTTACAGCAGAACTTGCGCCACCTAAAGGCATCGATTTTTCCCATGCTCTGCAGTGCGCAGAGCTGTTTGGCGAGCGGGTACATGGAATAAATGTTACAGATTTTCAATCAGCAATACTTAGAGCAACATCCCTTGCGATGTGCAAAGCTTTGATCGATATGGGTTTAGAGCCTGTTTTTCAGATTACCGGTAGAGATCGGAATCGCTTAGCTATACAAGGAGAAATGCTGTCTGCGGGATTTTTTGGTGTAGAAAATCTTTTAGCGCTTACAGGAGATCATCCTACAGTGGGAGATAATCCTGACGCAAAACCTGTATACGATTTGGACAGTGTAGGAATTTTACAAGCAGCTACATTATTATCACAAGGAGTAGATATGGGTGGGAATAAGCTAGAAACATATCCTTCTTTCTTTTTAGGAGCTAGTGTGACGCCGGAATATGACCCAATCGAGCTCCAACTTATAAAAATGCAAAAAAAGATTCAAGCCGGAGCCAAATTCTTTCAGACACAGGCAATTTACAGCATTGAAACAATGAAGAAATTTAAGGAGCTTACAAAACCATTTAATACAAAAATCCTTGCAGGAATAATACCACTAAAGTCTGCGGGTATGGCAAAATATATGAACAAAAACATTCCCGGAATAAATGTTCCCGATGAACTCATAGAGCGCATGAAAAAAAGCAGCGAACCTGCAAAAGAGGGAATCAAGATTGCCGGTGAATTAATTTATGAACTTAGAGACAAAAACTTATGCGATGGCGTTCATATAATGGCAATTGGCGCTGAAGAAAATGTACCTCTAATTTTAGACGAAGCAAGACTTTAACCTGATTCATGGAGTATAGTTGAAATTACTATTTTACTATTAAATAAACAAAGAAGGAGAGGGATGACAAGATGAATTTTCCGAAGGATTTAAAATATAACAAGGAGCATTTGTGGGTAAAGGTTGAAGGCAATACAGCCTGCATAGGTATCACCGACTATGCTCAGGACCAATTAGGAGAAATATTATATGTAGATTTGCCGAAAGTCGGACAAGAATTTGCCAAAGGTGACCTTTTTAGTGAGGTAGAATCGGCTAAGGTAAATTCGGAACTAAGAATGCCATTTTCCGGTGTTGTTGTTGAAGTAAACGAGGAATTAGACGATTCTCCCGAACGCATAAATGAAGCGCCTTATGATGCTTGGATTGCTAAGTTCGAAATTAAAAATCCTGATGAGTTAAACGATCTTATAAGTGCCGAAGAATATGAAGAAAGCTTAAAGTGAAGTTATAAGGTTTAAAAAACAAATGCCTTAAAGGACCGGGAAATTTTTCCCGGTTTTTACTATTTGCAAAATTATGCATTTAGTGCTATTATATTTATATGTATAGATATGTCGTATTTTGCCAAATAAAAGTATTTTGGAGGGCCAATGATGGAAGAGCAAATAATAAAGGCAGTAGAAGACCTTGATGAGGAAAAAGTGATTAAACTTGCCAATGAAGCCCTTATAAATGGCATGGAGCCGTTTCATCTATTAAACCTAATTAAAGAAGGCATGGACAGAGTCGGAAAACTTTATGAAAGTAAGCAGTATTTTATTGCTGACTTAATAATGGCTGGCCTCATATTTAAAGAAGTGCTAAAATTAGATAAAATGATGGCACAATTTCAAAACAGCGATAATCGCAAAGTTGGAAGAATACTGGTGGGAACAGTTAAAGGAGATTTGCACGATATAGGAAAAGATATATTTAAAGGCATGATGGAAGCGAGCCAATTTGATGTTATAGATCTGGGAGTAGATGTATCAAAAGAAGCTTTTGTTCAAGGTGTGCAGAAATATGATCCGGATATAATAGGATTAAGCGGCGTGCTAAACTTCACAATAGAATCAATGAAGGAGACTGTGGCCGCTCTTGAAAAAGCCGGCTTGAGAGAAAACAGACTAATTATTTTAGGCGGTAGTCATCTCACTAAAGAGGCTTGTGAGTATATAGGTGCCGACTATTACACTAATGATGCATCGCTTGGCGTAGAATATTGCAGAAAATGGATAGAGACAAAGTATAATATGAGGAGTATTGATGATGGGGCTACCAATCTATCTTCAAATCGTTGAAGACATAAAAGAAAAAATTAATAGCGGCGAACTAAAACCTGGCGATCCTATATATTCCGAAAACACTTTATGCAAAAACTATAATACCAGTCGAATGACAGTGAGAAAGGGCCTTGCAATATTGGCCAATGAAGGATATATATATTCCATTCCGGGAAAGGGCAATTTTGTCCAGGAACCCGACAGCAGTATTTACACCCTTTATTATGATGAAATGAATAACCTTATTAATAGTGTTGATAAAACAAAATTGCTTGAAGTCAATATCATCATGCCACCTTATAAATTAATCGACAGTCTCCAGATAACAAAGAATAAAAAGGTGATAATGATTCGAAGGCTGTTTTATACAGATGAAGAGCCGGTGGCGTACGATGTTAAGTATTTGCCCTACTACAAGGGAATGCCAATTGTTGAAAAAGAGATACGATATGCTACATTCCCTGAAATGGTATCGAAGAATACGTCACTTTTTGCAATAAGAAAAGAGCTGGTTATTTCTGTGCAAATGCCGGACGAGGAACTGAGTAAATATCTAAATATTTACAATGCTGAGCTGCCTTTGATGGTTATAGAACAAAAGCTGTACGATATGGATAATAAGCCGATGGGCCTTGGCATAACATATTTTAGAGGAGACTACTGCAAGCTTTATGCAGAGGCGTCATTTTTTAAAGACAAGGCAGTTCAGGAAAACCGCAATATGATGCGGCAGTAAAGTAGGTATTTACAGACGGGAGAGTACTATGAAAAACATAGTTGCAATATACGGAGGCCATCGCAGAGGGTATAACAGTGATGTGGCATTAGATTATCTGTTAGACGCCATGAAAAGCAAGGAATTAAATATAAAAAGATTATATCTAACCAACATGGACATAAAACCCTGCAAAGCCTGCAATTCGTGTTTTAAAGATGGAAAATGCATAATAAATGACGAAATGCAAAATGTATATGTGTATTTTGAAGAAGCTGACATTGTTTTAACCTCGACACCTATATATTTTAACACTTTATCATCGCGCCTAAAAATACTAATCGAACGCTGCCAGTCAATTTGGTCTGGCAAATATGTAGCCGGAAAAAGCCCAATAAGCCGCAAAAAAAGAACAGGATGTGCGATATGCGTATCAGGTTCTAATATGGCTGATAAAGATTTTGAGTGTGTCATTAAGGTTTTAGATATGTTTTACAAATGTATAAATGCAAAGCTGACGGATAAGATTTTTATCCCAAATACCGATGAGCTTCCTGTAGATAAAAGACCTGAACTAATTATAAAAATCGCAGATATAGGAAAGGGTTTAATTGAAAATTCAAGGGGCTGATTCATATTTTTTTTGAAAAGAATCAGTCCCTTGAATAGTTTCTTGACTTACATACTAATTATTTTTTGCTTTTATAGCTTTATACCATCGGTGTTATAATCCAAGCAAGTGCAAACGCACTGAATACACGGATTACAAGGCCTACAAGGGATGCCTGAAGGGCTTCGCCCGTAGAAAGGTCAGAAGATTCACTCCAAACTGCAGGAATCTGGGCAAGGGGCACCTGCAGAGGTAGGCCTGATGCTGCTAATATAAAGGAACCTATAGCAAAACGCGTTGGTATAGTTTGAATAGTTTCTACCAGGGTATTCATTGCAAGCGTAGGTGCAACTAAGATAGACTGCATTCCGGTTGCAGGATCTATCGATAAAAGATTTAGAAAAGCAGACATCGCTGACTCGATTGGTGCCCAAACGCCAATGTATTCTAATAATCCTATGATAGCGAAAACTACGACCACTGCAGGGATCAATAATAAGAACATCAGTTCAGCGCCTTCCCTTGCGCCGTTAAATATAGTTGGTACAATTGGGGTGGTTGGGGTAAAACGAGGCATTTCACTTATATCTTTGTATTTGACATTTCTGTAGATAGTTTTACTTAGTACAAAAGGAACAACGATTACAGGAAGAAATATTCCTATGATAACTACAGGGAAAGCCCATATACCTGCTTTTGCAAAAGCTACCAAACCTAACATAAATGTCGAAAAAGACTGTTGCGACTGGAACATAGTTGCAATAGCTATTTTTTGCTCATCTTTTGTAGCTCCTGCCTTTTTAAGGGATGGACCGGTAATTCTGCCTGCTGCATTTATATCTCCGAGAATATTGTATATTGCAGGAACTATTATCAACGGTGTTATTTTCATAAGCTTTGCAAGTGGTGTAAAAACACGTATTAAAGCATCTGTGAAGCCTAGACGTTCCAATATACGTCCTGTCATAACACTTAAAATTATGGCGGTGCCAAGGGTGCCGGTAAGGTAAGTCTTAACCACCGGTTCAACAGCTTTTGTTAACATCGCATTAAAGCTGCCGCCGATAATTTCAGGTTTAACAAAAAGTGCAATAAGAGTTAACGCTAGGAGTGTTAAGCCAACATATTCAATGTTCGAAATTGGGCGAACTTCGTTGGTGTTTACTGTCTTATCTTCCTTTGAAGCCACTTAAAAAACCTCCTCATAATTTTTTAATAGATGATGAGTTTAACAAACCATAGATATCCAAATAAACTCTGCAACACATGAAAAGTTCCGGAAAATAATCACCTCCATCACATTAATGATAAAAATCACAACCCGCTATTATTGATTTCTATCACACCTTCTTTAATAACTGCTGCAATTGATTCAATATTGGTAAAATCAAATACAGGCACACCTTTACACAAGATAATATCAGCCCTTTTAAGCTTTTTAATAGAACCTATTTCTAGATCCAGGCCCATTATTTTAGCAGCATTTACAGTTATTAATTTGAGACAGTCGGTTTTTGAAATTCCCTTATTATTTAGATATTCAAACGTTGGTTTACATATTGCAAGAAAGTCCTTTGGACCTACTATTTTTAAATTACCCAGGCCCATCGCTTGGGGATGCACAGGCAAATACGAATCAGTGGCTATAGCTGTTACAACATTTGCATTTAAGGCATTGTAAATATCTTCCGGTGTATTAGGAGATCTGCTTGTCCCTCCGTGGGGAGTAGCAACCAATGCAATTTTTTTATTAGCCATTTGTATAAACTGAGCATTCTCGGCACCATGACCGTGGTGAATAACGTCGCCGCCCGCATCTATGAATATCTGAATATTTTCGGCACCTTCTATGTGAGCTCCTATTCTTTTTCCTGCAGCGTGGAATATATCAACAATTTTGCAAATATCTTTGCTATTAAAAATTAGTTTTCCACCGTTTGGCACCAAGGCAGGCGGTAAATTCGCCACAGTTGCAGTTACAAAAATATTCTCACCGGGAAATTCACTTTCAACTGCCAGTTTAGCAAAGTGCTCATCGTTAAAATCATCAAATGTCAAGTTGCTGCCGGGCTTTAATGATGAAGTATAAGACAATGGTTCAGTGCCTAAACAGCACATTCCTGCAGTAAATTTCACAGTTAAAGCTATATTCCCTGCTGTATGTTTTAGTTCACTCAGAGGCGTTGACAATAGTGGGTGGCCAAGGTGATGATCACCAACAGTAGTTATTCCACTTTTCAGACAATCAAGATAATTAGATATAGCGGCCATTTTTTGAGATTTTCCTATAGTATGGTGCACACCTTCGGTAGCATATTCACACAAATGTGTATGGCAGTCGATGAGGCCCGGCATTACAGTAAGCCCTGTAGCGTCTATTATCTTTTGTGCCTGAAGATTTTTTGCTGTTTCGCAATCTACGATATCCGAAATAATACCATTTTTTATTAAAATACAATTACTATTCTTTTTTAAGGGGGCATCTAGGGTCAATATGTTACCATTTTTAATAATTAAATCCCACAACAGCCTCACCTCAATTAAAAATTACTTTTTATCGTGAATAAGGTAATTTTCTGTAATAAATTTTGCATAATCTTTGATTGTTTGGGATCCAAAATCTTTAAGTGGTGTTGAACATATTCTTTCTCTAAAGATTACTATTTCTATATCCTCGGGCAAATAATGCCTTAAAGCATATGCTAGAGGTAATCCGTTTTCAAAAATCTCTAGAGCATGAGAATTTCCGCAAATGAAATTTAACCCCAGTTCCTTAGCTTTTGCTACTAAAGCGCTGTCAGTCTTTACCCGGCTTATAGTCGCAAGCACAGTGTCTATTTCAGGATATTCACTCTTGGCTTTTTCAAGGTGCTCCGCTGTAAAACCCGTATGAGGAAAGATGTGAAGTACAGTATTTACCGGACTGTCTTTTGTGCCCAGCAATATCTCGCCTAATACCGATGTTGCAGAATCCTTCATGTCAGCACAGTTGAAATGAATTCTTTCCGAACCCATTACTTGATTTTCCTTGTCCATATCCATCATTTTATTTAAACGATCAAGTATGTCTCCTAATGTCTTTACTTCGTCAAGAGTTTTTCCCACATACATTATATTTCCAGGGATGCCACCATATCTGATATCGGAATGAAAAGGCTTGTGACCATGAATGTATGAGATACCGGGATGAAGCCCATGAAATGCTTCATGAAGCTCAAATACCGAAATATTGTAAAGATCTAAATATGACTTAAGTGTTACACCGCCGGAGTTTGCTGCATCGGCAATTGGATGATGCGCAATTATGACATTTACTCCTGTCGCTCCCGCAAGTTCTATACCTCCTTCGGTAAGCGTCATAGCTACTGCAACCTTTTTAATTTCGGCATCCGGATTTCCGTATACTAGGCCAGGAGTTTCCATTACTGCCTTTCCCGGAATATTCGAGCTTTTTATTACCACAAAAGGATTTTTTCCAGTAGATACGTCGTCTAAATCTGTAATTACCCTCCCTCCTGTAATATCGTCAAGCACGCCTATCAATTCTCTGACCTTCATAAAAAGTCCCTCCTTGTTTTGGACAAAAATAGAGGCCGCCAAATAAATACCTCTTCAACGGGAAAATCACCCTACCATTCCAAAAAGGAAAGTAGCATAACAGTTCCCTTTATCTACAAAGGCATTTATTTGACGGCCTCGAACTATCTTTTTAAAAAAAGATCTTCCTTATCCAGTCAATTATAAAATTTTTCACAAGCACTATCTGTTTTCAAAGCTATCAAATAATTTTGAGTTTGTCAAGGGGTTTTTAAAAATTTTTCTTCAAAAAATTTTTCCACAGGTTCCTCTGTAACAATAATCATTCCCGCTAATTGATTTACAGGGTCGTAGTCTTTTAGTATCGAACGTATATTTAGTTGAAATTTTTCTTCAAAATAAGCCTTCATTCTAATTTTAAATTCATTTAGTAAAGCTAAGTCCATCAACCTTGCAGTAAGTGCGTCTTTTTCATCAATATGTCTTAATACAGAGATCCGTTGATTTAGTGACAAAACAATTATTTTATCGCCTATAATATCTATTTTTTGCCAATCGAGACCTCGGCCGTACATTTCTTCATTTACCTTGTTATTAATTTTTATAAGTTCTTGTTTAAAATCGCCGATATTCTTCAAAATATAGTCCTCCTTGCGATTTTCTCCTATACACACACTTATATTCTACGAAATTAATTATTTTCCTGCAATATGACAAAATATTTATTTTGCAACTATTAAAAAGTCGATTTTTATAATGATTTTTATTACAGAAATTGAGATTTTGTGCTAGAATTGGAAGTAAGTATTAAATATAAAATTGTTAAGTGTTATTTTTGTGCTCTCCTATAAAAGTTTATAGGATTTGTAACAATTTTCTGCTTTATATAGGCTTTGAAAATAGCGGTAAAAGGATTTAAAGAATTAGTTTTTCGTGAAGGATTTTTAGTAATAATGTCGAAGTTAAAATTATATACGCATTAATTTTTAACAGGTTGACTGATTTTGGAGTGAGCAATTTGATTGAAATGTATGGAGTGACTAAGGTCTATCCTGGTGGCCAAGTGGCCCTTAAGGATATAAGTTTTAAGATAGCAAAAGGCGAATTTGTATTTGTTGTAGGCCCCAGTGGTGCTGGAAAATCAACTTTAATAAAGCTCTTATTTAGAGAGGAACTTCCTACTAAAGGCCAGATATTTTTTGCAGGAAAAAATATTACTCGAATGAAGAGGCGGGAAATACCATATTTAAGACGGCGAATAGGTATTGTTTTTCAGGATTTTCGGTTATTGCCGGATAAAACCGTATACGAGAATATCGCATTTGCGATGCAAGTGGTTGAAGCATCGAACAGGGATATCAAAAAAAGGGTGCCATATGTTTTAGAAAGGGTGGGTCTATCTCATAAAGCAAAAGCAAGACCTTCGGAACTTTCGGGAGGAGAACAGCAGCGAGTCGCTTTAGCAAGAGCCATTGTGAATAATCCTGATGTCTTAGTAGCAGATGAGCCTACAGGTAACCTGGATCCTGATACGTCTAGAGATATCATGAACTTATTAGATGACATTAATAAGATGGGAACTACGCTGGTAGTTGCATCTCACGCCCGCGAGTTAGTAGATTCCATGAAAAAAAGGGTTATCCGCCTTGAAGAAGGCAGTCTGGTAAGCGACGAAGAAAGAGGGTTATATATCAATGAGACTTAGGACCATCAAATACTTCTTCAAGGAATCGTTTACCAGTCTTACAAGGAATAGGTGGATGAGTTTGGCATCGATTGGAGCAGTTGCTTCAGCCCTCATTATTCTAGGTTCATTTCTGCTTCTTTCTGTAAATTTTAATTACATTTTAAAAGATGTGGAGTCTCAAGTAGAAATTACAGCCTACCTTGCAGATTCTACAAAAGATGAAGATATAACTAAATTGAGAGAAGAATTGTCTAATATTCCGGGCGTAAAAGAGGTAGACTTTATTGCAAAAGAAGCCGCCCTTGAAGAATTTAAAAAACAAATTGGAGAAGATTTATTAGAAGGTATGGAAAACCCATTGCCAAACTCATTTAGAATTAAAGCTGATGATCCGCATAATGTACCTGCAATTGCAAAAAAGATTGAAAACTTTTCCGGTATTGAAGAGGTCAAGTATGGCAAAGGCATTGTAGAAAAATTGTTTAAAATAGTTTACTGGATACGAATAATCGGCTTTGTAATAATGGTGGTTTTTACAGCAATTTCAATTTTTATAATCGCAAATACCATAAGACTAACTGTTTTTGCAAGGCGGCGAGAAATAAGTATAATGAAGTATATTGGAGCGACCGATTGGTTTGTCCGCTGGCCGTTTTTAATTGAAGGCATGGTTTTAGGGCTTATAGGCTCGTTTCTGGCTGTTGCGGTTTTGGCAGTAGCATATCACTACCTTTACATAACGGTAAAGCTGAATATTCCCATGATTTCACTGCTGCCAATAGAAGAATTTTACAATTATGCAATTGGATTTTTAGCAATTGGAATGATTATAGGAGCTTTTGGAAGTAGTTTTTCACTAAAGCGGTTTTTAAATGTATAGAGCATCTTATAAGGAGTGAAGTCGAACATGGGAGGCAAGAGAAAGCAAAAAATGCTGGCAAGTGTTTTGTTGCTGGCAATTGCTTTGACGGTGGCATCACCTGCAGCATTTGGCGATATCAATGATTTGAAGAAGCAGCAGCAAAATATAAACAATCAGATACAAAACATAAGGAATAGCATAAAACAGGTTGAAGATGCAAAAAAAGATGTAAGCCAAGAGCTTACGTCGCTAGAAATAAAGTTAAGCAACGCAGAAAAGGAATTGTCGACAGTTGAAGCAAAGCTTCAGGAAACACAAACAAAATTAGTCAATGTTACTGAAGAGCTAAAACAGGCAGAGGCTAAGGTAGCCGAACAAAAAGATGATCTTAACACTCGAATGAGAGCTCTCTATAAGACTGGGCCTGTAGATTACATAGAAGTTATATTAGCATCTTCCAGTTTTTCTGATTTTTTAACAAGGCTTGATATGGTAAAGCGAATCATTGAGGCAGACAAAAACCTGCTTGCAGAGTTTAAAGCAAGACAGGAAGAAGTTGAAGCTAAAAAAGCTGAATTAGAAGAACAGCAGAGAATTATTGCGCAGCAACGCAGAGACATAAGCAGCCGACGGGCAACTATCGTAGCTTATCGAGGAGAACGCCAGAGGCTGATGACTGAACTTGAAAAACAAAAAGCGGAATATGAGCGTCAAGAGGATCAACTACTGAAAGATTCTGAGAACCTGAGAAAGCAGATATTAGCCTGGGAGTCAAAAAACAAAAAAGGATTTTTCGGAACCGGAATATTTCAGTGGCCTGTCCCAAGTTCGACAAATATAACTTCTGAATTTGGCTGGCGCGTCCACCCGATACTTAAGACAAACCGGTTTCACGAGGGTCTGGATATAGCAGCATCTACAGGAAGCGATGTAGTAGCTGCAGATGACGGTGAAGTTATTTTTGCAGGTTCTTATGGTGCCTATGGCAATACAATTATAGTAAGTCATGGTGGTGGTATTTCAACGCAATATTCTCACCTTTCCAGGATTCTGGTAGCCGAAGGGAAAAAAGTGTCAAAAGGCGACAAAATCGGATTAGTTGGCAGTACAGGCTGGTCTACGGGCCCACACCTGCACTTTGGTGTAATTAAAAATGGAGAGGTAGTAAACCCATTAGACTGGGTAAAATAACAAATATTAAAATAAGCTTTAAAACAATAATGCTAAAATTGCGTTAGGTGGTATACATATGCGAAAAAATAATTGGAAGCATATCTCAAGAATAGCGATATTGTGTTTAGCAATATCGCTGTTTTCGTTTTTCATCGGAACAACCGTAGGCGGAAAACAGCTTAGGGAAGTAAATGCCAAAAATGATGCAAGCACCCTTTTAACTCAAGTCAAAGATGAACATGACAGCCAAGACCTAAAGGCTGTTTCTGAGGTTATACAAATAGTAAAAGATAAATACATCAAAGATGTAGAAATGGAAACTTTAACTAGTGGAGCCATAAAAGGAGTAATAGATTCTCTTGGCGATCCATATTCAGTTTTTATGAATAAAAAAGAGTTTCAAGATTTTATTTCATCTCTCGAGGGAAGCTTAAGCGGGGTAGGAATTGTTCTGGGTATTGATGATTCGACACAAGACATCATTGTGGTATCCCCAATAAAGGGAAGCCCTGCACAAAAAGCCGGCATCTTACCCGGCGATATAATAGTTAAAGTAAACGACACGGAACTTTCAGGAAAAACTCTTGATGAAGCAGCTGGAATGATTAGAGGCGAGAAAGGCACCAAAGTAACTTTGTATATCAAAAGAAACCAGAATTCAGATCTTATAAAATTGGAATTAGTAAGAGATGATATTCGCATAAGCACTGTTGACTATAATATCGTTGATGATGCTGCAAAGATCGGCTATATACGCATTTCGTTTTTTGATTCTCAAACATATAACGACTTTAAAATAGCATTAGATGCACTGCAAAAACAGAAAATAAGAGGACTTGTAATAGACTTACGCGATAATCCTGGCGGCTCCCTTGATGAAACGGTAAAAATTGCTGACGAAATCCTTGGCGAGGGATTAATTGTCTATACTGAGGGGAAAAACGGAAACAGGCTTGGAGAATATTTTTCTGATGAGAGCAAGACATCTGTGCCCATAACAGTAATGGTTAATGAAAACAGTGCTAGTGCTTCAGAAATTTTAGCAGGCGCTATCCAAGACCATAAAGCCGGTAAATTAGTTGGCGCAAAAACCTTTGGCAAAGGCTCTGTGCAGGAAGTTTTTTCTCTTGAAGACGGCAGTGGAATGAAAATAACAATTGCCAAGTACTACCTGCCAAGTGGCAGATGCATCGATGGAAAGGGGATAGAACCTGATTTTTCGGTTAAAAATCCTGAGGGCTCCAACTCTTTTGACCTTTCAAAAGAGAAAGATGCACAACTTTTAAAAGCTATAGAAGTAACAAAGTCTTTATTTGATGTCAAATGACAGGAGCGGTAAATATGTTTCCTCTAGGTAGGATACTCGTTTTAATATTGCAGGGGATTCCAACTGCTATCTTAAACCCATTTTTTTGGCTTGTAATTTTTATTGCATGGAATCAGGCTAGAAAAAGCGCTTCTTTAGAAAAAAATTTATTTGGAGTTACAAAAACTAATCCATTGCATAAAGCAGTATGGGCTACACTTTTTGGAATTGCTGGAGGAATAATCGGAAGTTTGATAGTTATTCTATTAGGGATAAGTATAACACAAGCCGGCATAGCATATGTATGGCCTCTTGCTATAATTCTTGCCTTAATTAGCCCACACCTGATGTGTTTTTCTTATGCAGGTGGGCTATTAGCGCTTTTTTCACTTCTCACAGGACTCTTGGATATTGATGTAGCCGGTCTTATGGGACTCGTGGCAGCGCTTCATTTTGTCGAAAGCCTTCTGATATTCTTTTCCGGCCATAAAAATCCAATACCGGTTTTAGTAAGAGACGAACGCTACGGGATTATAGGAGGATTTTCGCTTCAGGAATTTTGGCCTGTTCCAATAATGCTCCTAGCTATATTGACAGGAAATTTTCAAGCAATAGACATGCTTCAAATGCCCGATTGGTGGCCTCTAATCAAGCCGCCGGTAAATATTGCTGAAAATCTCAATGTAATTTATTTTATGATTCCGGTGGTTGCGGCTTTAGGATATGGAGATATAGCATTAACAAAGAAACCGAAAGAAAAATGCAAGTCTTCTGCTGCAAATTTGTTTGCTTTTAGCATTACGCTTTTGTTGTTATCGGTTTTAGCTTCACGGCTAAGATTGTTTGCATATGCGGCAGCTGTTTTCGCACCGGCAGGTCATGAATTCTTAATAATTACCGGCAGAAAAAATGAGCAGGCAAGTGAGCCCTTGTTTGTGCCTCCTATTCACGGCGAGATGGTTCTTGATATAATAAAAAACTCTCCGGCAGAAAAAATGGGATTAAGTTCCGGAGATATAATTCTTTCGCTGAATGGACAAGATTTGGATGAACCGGGAAAAATACATGAAATTTTAATGGAATATCCACCGTTTATATGGCTCACAGCAAGGAGTCTTGACGGAACATTAAAAAAACTTGAATTTAACCAGTTCCCTAAAGGCATAAGCGACTTAGGGGTGATTTTAGTTCCAAAAGGAAACACAGGTTCTTATGTAGTTATGGAGGAAGGCGGGCTGCTGAGAAAAAAGTTGAAAGCTCTTTTTAAAAAGCGTCATCAAGAAGAAATGACCTAAACAAGTATCTTAAGCATTTCAACTGCAGGGTCTATAATTGGAATTTTTACTTCTTTTAAAAGCTCTGCCTGCAGATAGGGTAGATGAGTACAAGCTAAGATTAAACCATCGGATGCAAATTCCTTTGCTGCAAGAGAAACAAGATTAAACTCCAAGATAATTGACCGAGGGTCATTGCCGCTTTCAATAGCTTTAATAACCGGCAACATGGATATGCCAATAATGTCTATTGATGGATTTACTTCATAAAATATGCGTTCAATCGAAGAAAGACATTGACCGTTAGCAGCCCATATGGCAATTTTATTATATTTTGAGGCAAGTCTTTGGTAAACATCTAGCGGAGTTACTATCTTAGAATTTTGACACGCATCTTTGATATATCTAACATCTATTGCTGCGGAAAGGGAATTGCAATAGATCATGGTGCGAAAAATGTTTTTTTCCTCAAAATCATTAATAATTCCCAATACTTTTTGAGTAAGAGAGTCAGAATTTAAAAATTGAAGGCGATTTTGTTCTTCAGGGCTTGAAGCGGTAGGTACTCCTATTGCTCTAAACCCGTTTTTTAATATAAAATCTACTCCCATCTGTGTATCTACAGGTGTCCCGGCTATGACTCCTATTGTCGGCGGATTATAATTTTTTAGATTGAAGGTCAATTTACTCACCTCATCTTAATTATAGAGTAATTACATTATTGTTTCAATGATTGGAAGAAATAGAAACTTTTTAGAAAATATATGACATTTTTGATTATAAATACTTGATGGAAAGTTTAATATATGCTATAATGATTGTGAAAGATATAACGCTCACATTATAATTTAGTTTGAGCTTTATTTATAGAACTTTTTTAGGAAAAAGGAGGCTTTTTTATGACAAGAGAAGAATATTTGGAGCATGAAAGGGATATGCTGCTCAGAGCTTACACTTCTGCATCCGAAAAAGAAAAAAAGGATATTATGATGAAGATAGTAAACATTGATACACAGTTTCGTAATAGAGACAGTTTTGGAACAAAATCTAACGGTTTCTTCACGCGCAGAAGAAACAAAATAATTTACGTTAATTAAGTCGGGTGATATGATACTTCCAAAGTAGACAGTCTAATTAATTAAAATTAGATTATCTACTTGGAGGTATTTTTTATGGGAAGAAAAGCAAAGTTTAGTAAGGAAGTAAAAATACAAGCTTGTAAAGATTATGAAGAAGATAAGTTTAGTTTTAAGAACATTTCAAAAGAAATTGGAGCTAATGAAGAAACTGTTCGTAGATGGTATCTAACATATAACGAACACGGGCCTAGTGCTTTTGAAACATCAAACAAAAATAGCACATATAGTCAGAAATTTAAGCTGTCAGTGGTAGAAGAATATACCTTAGGTAAATATTCACTAGCAGACCTATCCGCCAAACATAATATTGCTACTGGAATTATCCGCACCTGGGTTAATAACTGGTATAATGGTATAGAAATAAAAGATTATGCTCCTAAAGGAGATGTCTATACCATGAAATCTAGAAAAACTACATTTGAAGAGAGATTAGAAATAGTTAAATGGGTTATTGACAATAATATGAGCTACAAAGATGCAGCTGATAAATATGGGGTTGCTTATGCGCTTGTATATAGATGGACAAGAGCATATATAAACAAGGGACCAGAAGCATTAAAACATAAAAAGCGTGGGCCAAAACCGAAATCAGAAATTGATGAAAGTAAATTAACTGAAGTTGAGAAATTAAAGCTTGAACTTGAGAGAGAAAAAGCATTAAGAAAAAGAAGAGAATTTGAACTGGAAGTTCTTAAAAAAAAAGAGGAATTCGAAAAGAAACTTCGCTATCGAAAATAAGACATGAAGCAGAATACAAAACAGTAGACTTTTTCAAAGAAAAAGGTTACCCAGTAACCAAGATATGCGAAGTTCTAAATATTTCAAGAAGTGGATACTACAAATACAAAACTAGAGTCAAACCTGAAAAAGAAAAACAGGATGAGTTGATTTGTTCGTTAATCACTGAATATCACTCAACTTTTGATGGAATTTTAGGGTATAGAAGGATGACAATGTTCATAAACGAACTAAATCAAAAATCATTCTCTGAAGGCTATGTACATAGACTCATGAGAATTTTGGGTGTTTCAGCTAGAATTAGAAGAAAGAAAGTTAATCGTATTAGAGTAAAACCAGAGTATATAAAAGAAAATATATTAGCAAGAGATTTTGCAGCTAATGCTCCTAATGAAAAGTGGCTTACAGATGTAACTGAATTTTCAATTCCAGGAGATAGTAGAAAGCTTTACTTAAGTCCAATTATGGACCTTTACGACAACAGTATTATTGAATATGAGCTATCCTTCAAAAACAATAATCAGCTTGTATTTAAAATGTTTGGCAGAGCAACTAAAAAGTATCCCGAAGCTAAACCAATATTTCACAGTGACAGAGGATTCCAATACACTAGTAATATCTTTAAAAATAAAATTGAAGAAGTTGGAATGACTCAAAGTATGTCTAGAGTTGGTAAATGTATAGATAATGGGCCTATGGAAGGATTTTTTGGTACTTTAAAAGCTGAAATGTTTTATGGAAAAACTTTTAAAACACTAGAAGAATTAAAGGATAAAATAATTGAATACATTAAGTTTTACAACGAAGAAAGGTTTCAAAAAAGACTAGGATGCATGGCTCCTTTAGAGTATAGGAACCAAGCATCCAAATGTGCATAAATTTTAATTAAATTGATTGTCTACTTGACAAGGGTCAGTTCAGGGTTATCCCGACTTTTTCTTTTGCACTGAAATTTAAGGCAAACAAAAGTTTTGTTTTATTCTTTACACCCTTTTGCAGTATGTTATAATAAAAGTTGCGGTATCTCTTTAGTTTAGAAGGTGAATTTATGGGAAGCTTTAAGGTTATTTCGGAATACATCCCCCGAGGAGATCAGCCAAAAGCAATCTGTCAGCTTACGGATGGGATTAATAAAGGCTATAAATTTCAAACACTTCTTGGTGCAACCGGCACAGGCAAAACCTTCACAATAGCACATTTGATTGAAAAAGTCCAGAAGCCGACGCTTGTTATAGCTCACAATAAGACGCTAGCAGGCCAGCTTTATAGCGAGCTTAAAGAATTTTTTCCAAATAATGCTGTGGAATACTTTGTAAGTTACTATGATTATTATCAGCCGGAGGCATACATTCCCCAAACCGATACTTATATAGAAAAAGACGCATCAATAAATGACGAAATTGATAAGCTTAGACATTCAGCAACATCGGCTCTTTTTGAACGCCGGGATGTGGTAATTGTGGCAAGCGTGTCTTGCATATATAGTCTTGGTTCTCCAGTGGACTATAAAAATCAAGTGGTTTCACTCAGACCGGGCATGGAAATAGACAGAGATGAGGTAATAAAAAAGCTTGTCTTGATACAATTCGACCGTAATGAAATAGACTTTCACCGCGGCACGTTCCGCATTCGTGGCGATGTCTTAGAGGTATTTCCGGCTTCTTTTACTGAAAGGGCTATACGTATTGAATTTTTTGGCGATATAGTAGATCGAATTCTTGAAGTTGATACGATGACTGGAGAAATAACAGGTGAACGCAACCATGTGTCCATATTCCCTGCGTCCCATTATGCAACTCCGAAGGACAAAATAGAAGCTGCTGTAAAATCAATCGAAAGCGAACTTGCACAGCGACTTAAAGAGCTAAAAAGTCAGGATAAAGTTCTTGAAGCTGCAAGGCTCGAACAGCGAACTAAATATGATATTGAGATGCTTCAAGAGATGGGTTACTGCAAAGGCATTGAAAATTACTCAAGACATCTGTCGGGACGAAAAGCCGGAGATGCACCATTTACGCTGCTTGACTATTTCCCTAAAGATTACTTAATTATTATAGATGAATCCCATGTTACTCTGCCCCAGATTCATGCCATGTGGGCAGGTGATCGTTCAAGAAAGGAAGCATTGGTAGAACACGGGTTTAGGCTGCCGTCGGCATTTGACAACCGCCCTTTGACTTTTGAAGAATTTGAAGAGCGCATAAACCAAGTAGTTTTTTTATCTGCCACACCGGCCGAATATGAGCTTACTAAAAGTTCCCAAGTAGTTGAGCAGATTATTCGTCCTACCGGTTTAGTTGACCCGGAAGTTGAAATTAGACCGATTAAAGGGCAGATCGACGACTTAATAGGAGAAATTAAGCAGAGGGCCAAGAATAATCAAAGGGTTTTAGTTACTACTCTCACTAAAAGAATGGCAGAAGATCTGACTGATTATCTAAGAGAAGCAGGTATCCGCGTTAGGTATCTTCATTCTGAAATCCATACATTGGAACGGCTGCAAATAATACGAGATTTAAGGCTTGGAAAATTTGACTGCCTCGTAGGTATCAATCTTTTAAGAGAAGGATTGGATTTGCCGGAGGTTTCGCTAGTAGCGATTCTTGATGCTGACAAAGAGGGATTTTTGCGTTCCGAAACTTCCCTTATCCAAACTATCGGCAGGGCAGCCAGGAATATAGACGGGAAAGTTATAATGTATGCTGATACAATTACACAATCCATGGCCAGGGCAATAAATGAAACTAACCGCCGGCGCAAAATTCAATTGGAATATAATAAGAAACATGGTATAGTGCCTACAACAGTCCAAAAAACGATAAGAGAACCTATAGAAGCCACAAAAGTTGCAGAAGATGAGGCGGATTACTTACCTGAGAAAGACATCGAAAAGATGAGCAAAAAAGAGCTTAAAGCTCTTGTTGAAAATCTTGAAAAAGAAATGCAGGAAGCAGCAAAGCGGCTTGAATTTGAGAAGGCTGCTGAGATACGTGATATCATATTTGAGATAAAGGCTGAAAAGCTTAGCGTAGTAAAGACAAAATAGTACAGGGTGAGTGAAAGCGATTAGATGGATAAAATAATAGTTAAAGGTGCAAGAGAACATAACCTTAAAAATATAGATGTAGAAATTCCGAGGGATAAGTTAGTAGTAATTACTGGACTTTCTGGTTCGGGAAAATCTACATTGGCTTTTGATACAATATACGCCGAGGGGCAGAGGCGTTATGTAGAGTCTCTTTCGGCTTACGCCAGACAATTTTTGGGCCAAATGGAGAAACCGGATGTTGACTATATAGAAGGTCTTTCACCGGCCATATCCATTGATCAAAAAACTACCAGCAAAAATCCGCGTTCTACAGTTGGAACAATCACGGAAATTTATGATTATCTGCGTTTACTGTATGCAAGGATAGGCAAGCCTCACTGCCCGAAATGCGGTAAAGAAATATCACAACAGACCGTAGATCAGATGGTTGATGCGATAATGGAACTGCCGGAAGGAACTCGCATCCAAATATTAGCTCCGGTTGCCCGGGGAAAAAAAGGCGAGTTTCAGAAAATGCTTGAAAAAATCAAAAAAAATGGCTTCGTAAGAGTCAGAGTCGATGGCGAAATAAAAGATATAAGTGAGGAAATAAAGCTTGACAAAAATAAAAAGCACGATATAGAGATTGTCATCGACAGGCTTATTATAAAGCCGGAAATCGAGTCAAGACTTGCAGATTCTATAGAAATTGCCCTCTCCCAATCTGAAGGCTTGGTTATAGTAGACGTAATCGGCAAAGAAGAAATGCTTTTCTCACAAAAATTTGCGTGTGCAGACTGTAATATAAGCTTGGAAGAACTTACACCAAGAATGTTTTCCTTCAACAGTCCTTATGGAGCTTGTCCGGTGTGCGACGGTCTGGGAATTAATATGGAAATAGATCCGGATCTTGTAATACCTGACAAAGAAAAATCCATAGCCGAAGGGGCTGTAGAGCCATGGAGCAGCACTCCTGGAGGATATTATTATCAAATGCTCATGGCTGTGCTGGATCACTATAATCAAAGCCCGGAAACTCCAATTAAGAATTTGCCTAAAAATGTTGTAAATACCATTCTTTACGGCTCAAAAGAACCCATTGAGTTTTATTACGAAAGCAGGTTTAGCGATAATACCAGACATTATAAGGGAAATTTTGAAGGTGTGATAAATAATTTAAAACGACGTTACAATGATGGAAATTCTATGTATTCTAGAGAAGAAATAGAAAGATACATGAGCACAAAACCATGTCCTGCGTGTAACGGTGCAAGGTTAAAGCCTGAAAGCTTGGCAGTTACAATTGAAAATAAATCCATTGCTCAGGTAACTGCATTTTCAATAAATGAGGCTATCAACTTTTTTAAAAATCTTTCTCTAACCCCGAGAGAGGAAATAATAGCACATCAAATCCTCAAAGAGATTCATAATCGCCTCCAATTTTTGGTTGATGTGGGACTTAACTATCTGACCCTTGATCGAGCTTCAGCGAGCCTTTCGGGCGGTGAATCTCAGAGAATACGTCTTGCAACTCAAATTGGGTCAAGGCTTGTGGGTGTACTATATATACTTGATGAACCTAGTATTGGCCTTCATCAGCGGGATAATGAAAAACTTTTAAAAACACTAAAAGACTTGCGCGATCTTGGAAATACCGTCATAGTTGTAGAACATGACGAAGATACCATCAGAACAGCAGATTATGTAGTGGATATTGGGCCCGGCGCAGGCGAAAACGGTGGCAAAGTAGTTGCATGCGGAAGTGCAAAAGATATTCAAAAGGTGGAAGAATCCATTACCGGCCAGTACCTTAGCGGTAAAAAGAAAATTTCTGTTCCGAAAAACAGACGAAAACCTTCAGGTTCATGGCTTGAATTAAAAGGGTGCAGAGAACACAATTTAAAAAACATAGATGTTAAGTTTCCCTTAGGGCTTTTTACCTGTGTTACCGGAGTTTCAGGTTCGGGAAAGAGCACATTGGTAAATGAAATACTTTATAAGTCATTGCGAGCAAAACTTTATCGCTCGAAGGATTTACCGGGAGATTTTGACAAAATAATTGGAGCTGAACAAATAGAAAAAGTTATAGATATTGACCAATCGCCAATAGGCAGGACGCCGCGTTCGAATCCTGCAACATATACTAATGTGTTTAATGACATAAGGGAAGTTTTTTCAATGACTCCTGAAGCACGTATGAGAGGATATAAACCGGGCAGGTTTAGTTTTAATATAAGCGGTGGTCGCTGCGAAGCCTGCAAAGGTGATGGCATAATAAAAATTGAAATGCATTTTTTGGCTGATATATATGTGCCTTGCGAAGTATGCAAAGGTAAACGTTATAACAGAGAGACACTTGAAGTAAAATACAAGGGCAAGAATATAGCTGATGTATTGGACATGACGGTAGATGAGGCTCTGAAATTTTTTGACAGCATTCCCAAAATCAAGCGGAAACTTGAAACACTGCAAGATGTAGGTCTTGGGTATATAAAATTGGGTCAGCCGTCTACTACGCTATCCGGCGGAGAAGCCCAGAGGGTAAAACTTGCTACAGAACTTTCTAGAAAAAGCAATGGCAATACGATTTACATTTTGGATGAGCCAACAACAGGACTACACCCGGATGATATTCGAAAACTCTTAAATGTACTGCAGCGTCTAGTTGACGCAGGAAGTACAGTTATAGTTATTGAGCATAATTTGGATGTTATAAAAACAGCAGATTATATAATAGATTTAGGACCTGAAGGCGGGGATGAAGGCGGAGAAGTGATAGCCGTTGGCACTCCGGAAGAAATAGCCAAGAATCCTCGCTCATACACCGGCGAGTTCTTAAAGAAAACTCAAAAATTACGTGCTTAATTCTATAGAACGACGATGCAGTAGATGAACAGGTAGTTTATTGAAAGGATGCTTTGTTTATGATGGAGCTTTTAGCACCTGCAGGCAGCCTTGAAGCCTTTGAGGCTGCTGTGAAAGCCGGAGCTGACGCTGTGTATATAGGCGGCAGTGCTTTTAATGCGCGCCAGTATGCCGATAATTTTAATGACGGCAACTTAAAATATGCCTTAGATTATGCCCATTTAAGGGGCGTTAAGGTATATATTACAGTTAATACACTTGTGCGTGATGACGAATTTAAAACACTGGTACCTTATCTTGAGATGCTATATGAAAGCGGTGCTGATGGAATTATAGTGCAGGATATAGGCGTAGCCGCTCTGATAAGGCAATACTTACCAGATATGCCGCTGCATGCTAGCACACAAATGACAGTGCACAACTCTTATGGCGCTGCTGCCCTAAAATTACTTGGTTTCAAGCGCATTGTGCCTGCCCGGGAGCTATCACTGGATGAAGTAGCTGACCTTGCCGATATAGACGGTTTAGAAATAGAAGTTTTTGTACATGGTGCAATGTGCTACTCATATTCCGGGCAATGCCTTATGAGCAGCTTTATGGGAGGCCGCAGCGGCAACCGAGGCCGTTGTGCCCAACCCTGCCGTATGGCATATTCACTAGTTCGGGAGGGCAGCCGAATATCATCGTCTCAGCATCTGCTGAGCATGAAAGACATGTGCCTGATAGATGAGCTGCATGTGCTGTCCGAAGCGGGGGTATCAGCGCTTAAAATAGAAGGACGTATGAAAAGTCCTGAGTATGTAGCCATAGTGGTATCGAAATACAGAAAAGCACTTGACAGGATGGAGACCGGTATAAATCCTCTAGCCGATGAACAGGACAAAATGCAGCTTATGCAAGTGTTTAATCGTGGTGGATTTTCTAAAGGTTATATTTATGGCAAATCTGGCATAAATATGATATGTCCGGAAAAGCCTGATAACTGGGGAGTTCCTCTTGGCTGCATCAAAAGCTATGATGCTCATCGAAACATGGCAAATATAAAGCTTGAGGCGCCTCTTGCTTTGGGCGATGGAATAGAGATAAGGCAAAGCGACAAGAGTACTGGCCAGATAGTAACATATATGGAAGATGTAAATGGTCCTATAAAGGAAGCCCCTGCAGGCCGCTATATTTTGGTGCGAATAAACAGCCCTACGCCGCAAGGTACTGCAATATATAAAACACTGGATACAAATTTGGATAAAAAAATAAAAGCATATATCAAAAAAGCCGAAAGGTATATAGGTTTAAAAGCTGAAGTTAATCTTATTGAGGGAAAACCGCCGTCAATCGAGGTTTGGGACAGTGACGGTAATAATGTTAAATGCACAGGTACGGAAATTGTGCAGTCAGCGAGAAATGCAGCACTGCAAAAAGAACGTGTTATAGAGCAAATAAAGCGGGTAGGAGATTTACCATTTAACTTTAATAATATAGACGTTAATATTTCGCCTAATGCATGGATACCCATATCGGTGTTAAACGCTCTGCGTAGATCTGCCATTGAAGAGCTTGTAAACCGGCGCATAGATAAAAAACACAGGCAACCGGTAGTTATAGAATCCCATATGCCGCCTATACCGTATATGCAGCAATCATATAAATGCAAAAAACCTGCTATATTTGTTATGCTAGACAACCTAAGCCTTGTTTCATCTGCCATCCAGGCAGGAGCTGATGGCATCTATCTGCACATAAGCGCAAAAGAAGCTACTGGCGCCAATACTGCACAAATTGCCAGATTATGCAAAGATGCCGGCATAGAATTAATTTGGGTCTTTCCGCGGGTAACGCGCAATATCAGGTTTAGTGCCATAAGAGAAGCTCTGTTATATATACAAAAGCTTTATAGCGGCGTATTGGTTTCAGATATAGGCCAGCTTAACTGCACTAAAGTAGCGGGGATAGCTGAAATATACGGCGATTACAGCTTGAATATATTCAACAGTAACGCAGTCCAAACCTATGCCAAGATGGGAATAAAGCGCTTTATGCCCTCACTGGAACTTACGCTTTCACAAATAAAAGAGCTGCACACCAGTATCCCAATGGAACTTATGGCGCACGGCAACATACCCCTAATGGTAGCAGAAGGTTGTCCGATAGGCTCGGTTTGCAATAACTTTAACTTGTCACACTCTTGTTCTAGACCCTGCCTAAAACAGCACTACAGCTTGCGCGACCGCAAAGGCGAGCTTTTACCTATAAGAACTTATGTTGATAAATACGGCTGCCATATCGAGATAGAAAATGCGCATCAAATGTACATGGCTGATAAAATAGATGATTTATTATCGGCTAAGCCTTACAGCTTGCGCTTAAACCTAAATGGTTATGATAGTAATGAGCTAATGCGAACAGTAAAAATATACAAACAAGCCATAGACAAACAAGGCGAAATAACACGATGCACATTCGGCAAAATAACTAGAGGGCATTATTATAACGGAGTAGATTAAATCTTTTAATTATAAATAGTTTGCGATAAGTAGTATTATGACGCCAGGTACACCTAAAAAGCCAACAAGCAGCGCTGTAAGCGGCGTGATGGGAAGCGCCAAGCCAAAGAAACCACCTACAAGATTTAAAAGCAGCAGCGTCAAACCGCCTATTATGCCGTTATATATAAGCCGCCATGCTATCTTTATAGGTATTACCAAAAGCATTCCCAATATATAAAGCACTACTAACGCGATAAAAAAGGTAAATATCGAGCCGAGCATAAAAAAGCCTCCTTCTGGGTTAAGATTGTAATTCCCTTTATTTATTATATATCAAAACAGCACAACATAAAGCAATTTTATAAATTTTTCTTTTTTTAAGCAAGTTGTAATTTACATGAGTTAGTTATCCTTAATGCCTGTAATTACATTTTTTCAACTCCTAAGATTGTCTGCAAAACAGAAAAAGTCATGTGATTTCAGAAAGATTAGATGTTGAATTCCTTATATGAATATGGTATTATAAATAATGCATTGATTACCAAAAGCAACGCAATAAGCCGAAGTGGTGGAATTGGCAGACGCGCTAGATTCAGGGTCTAGTGTCCGCAAGGATGTGCGGGTTCGAATCCCGCCTTCGGCACCAGATGAAAACAAGACGTAGAAGAAGATTTTGATCTTTTACGTCTTTTATTTTTTTACCAGCTAATTTTCCTAAAGATGATTTTTTATTTGCTTTTTTAGATTTCGAATTTATATTTTACATATATGCAATAATATTTAACATTCCCTTAACACAACCATAAAACTTCATCCTTATAATTAAATCAGAAAGAAAATTTAATTTGAAAGGAAGGAGAATATGTTAAAGAAACAAGCGAGATTCATTTTTGCAACGCTATTGTGTGCTGTTTTGGTTTTTTCTGCGGGATGCGGTAATTCCAGTTCCGCTCCTGAGTCTCAAAACGGAGCTCAGGGAGGAGGTGAAACAGAAATCAGCGGCTCTATCCAGATAGCAGGTTCGACTTCGGTTCAACCTCTGTCGGAAGAACTGGCAATGGCATTTATGAGTAAATATCCTAAAGTAAAAATCAATGTGGCAGGCGGCGGATCAGGTGCCGGTATAAAAGCGGCTCAAGAGGGAACAGCAGATATTGGTGCATCTTCTAGAGAACTAAAACCGGAGGAAAAGACAGTTAAAGAATTCATTATAGCAAAAGACGGTATAGCAATAATTGTAAATACACAAAACCCTGTTGAAGATTTAACACTTGAACAAATAAAAGAAATTTTTTCAGGCAAAATAACCAACTGGAAAGACGTTGGCGGTAAAGACGCTCCAATAACCGTTGTAATTCGTGAAGATGGTTCTGGCACAAGAGGTGCTTTTGAAGAGATAGTTTTCGGCAAGGATGCAAAATTTACAGACAGGGCCATCGTTCAAAATTCTACAGGTGCACTTAGAACTGCTGTAGCAGGGGATCCTAATGCGATAGGGTTCATATCTCTTGGTTCTTTAAATAGCGAAGTAAAAGCTATAAAAGTTGACGGAATAGAAGTTTCTAAAGAAACCGTTCTTAACAATTCTTATAAAATCTCTAGGCCGTTTATTTATATGACAAAAGACGAACCTACAGGACTTGTCAAAATATTCCTGGATTTTGTATTAAGCCCGGAAGGCCAAAAAATAGTGGCACAAGATTTTATTCCGGTAAAATAATCATGATTTAGGAGAAATCCATATGAAAAAAATATTATTTATATGCGCCGCTCTTTCCATAACATCTGTTATGTTAATCGGCCTTTTTGTTTTTATTGAAGGCTACCCAATTTTTACTAAGGTAGGTTTCTTCAATTTTGTTTTTGGACAAAAATGGAGTCCATCTGACAACTTATATGGAATATTCCCGATGATATGCGGGACACTTGCAACAACGCTAGGCGCACTTATTTTAGGTGTTCCGCTAAGCATTTTCACAGCTATATTTTTATCAGAATATGCCCCAAAGAAAGCGGAAAGATTAATTACTCCTGCAGTTGAACTTCTAGCAGGCATTCCTTCGGTAATATATGGGCTTTTCGGAATGACAATGCTCGTTCCGCTAATACGAGAATTCCAAAAAGCACATCCTTCAACAAATCAAATCCAATCAGGATACAGCGTCCTTGCAGCGTCTATAATTTTGGCCATAATGATTTCTCCCACTATAATTAATATGGCAAAGGATGCGCTAAAATCAGTACCTAATGATTTCAAAGAAGGTTCATTATCCCTAGGAGCTACTAAATGGCAGACCACTTGGCATATAACTCTTCCGGCTGCAAAATCAGGTATTATAGCAGGCACTGTTTTGGGAATGGGAAGAGCAATTGGTGAGACGATGGCGGTAATAATGGTTGCAGGTAATACCGTAAAATTTCCGGATTCAATTTTTTCTCCTATCCGCACTTTAACAGGCAATATAGCCATCGAAATGGCTTATGCTGAAGCAGGAACGCATACACAGGCGCTATTTGGGACGGGGATTATACTGTTTATCATGATAATTCTTACCAATATTTTTGCCTCTAGAATTTATAGAAAGGACGCGGCAGCAAAATGAAACCTAAAACTGTAGAAAATATCATGAAGATAGTGCTTTGGACAAGCGGCCTTGCAACCATTGCAGTTCTTTTGATGATCCTTGCCTATATTGTATCTCGAGGCATCGGAAAACTTAGCATTGATTTTCTTACCCAATCGCCGCGACGGATGGGCATGGAAGGAGGCGTTTATCCGGCAATAGTCGGCACAGTGTACTTTACCTTACTTACAATTGCCATGGCGGCTCCTTTGGGCATTGCGGCGGCGGTATACCTTACTGAGTATTCAAAAGAAAATTTTTTAGTGAAATCTATACGTTTTGGAAATGATATGCTCTCAGCAGTACCTTCTATTGTTTTTGGCCTTTTTGGATTTGCGTTTTTCGTTACGAGACTAAAATCGGTTACCGGCGGCTGGTCGATTTTATCAGGCGCTCTGACGGGAATGCTTATGATACTTCCGGTAATAATACGAAATGCTGAAGAAGCGATTAAAACAGTTCCGAGAGAATACAAAGAAGCGAGTCTTGCTCTTGGAGCAACAAAAGAGCAAACGCTTATTCATGTAACGCTTCCTACTGCAATGCCAGGTATATTAACCGGCGTGATTCTAGGAATAGGCCGAATAATTGGAGAAACGGCGGCATTTCTTTTAACTCTTGGTGGTTCGATACTTTTGCCAACTTCAGTTTTTGACCCGGCCAGAACTCTGGCTATGCACATATATATTACTGCTATGGAAGTAGGAGCAATGGATATGGCCTTCTCTGCGGCAACAGTTCTTATAGCAGTCGTATTAATATTAAATTTACTCGCTCATGGGATTTCAAATCGTTATTCAAGATTTTCTTCTCGATGATACCAATAGATGGTCTTTTCGTTTTTATGGTATAATAGCCGTAGAAATAGAATAAGTATTTTATTAATTATAAAATCTATCTTCGGAGGTATTCAATGGAAAACAGCGAAAAGGCCGTATTAGTAGTGGATGACGAAAAAAATATTCGCGAACTAATTAAGTTTAACCTCAAAAGTAGAGGATATAAAACGGTAGAAGCTGCTGATGGTCAAGAGGCTCTAGATATTGCAAAAAATGATAATCCTTTGTTGATAATTCTTGATATCATGTTACCGAAAATAGATGGATTAAAAGTTTGCCGCATTTTAAAAGAAGATCCCAGAACAAGAAAAATTCCAATAATTATGCTTACTGCCCTCGATGATGAGGTTGATAAAATTGTAGGTCTTGAACTTGGAGCGGATGATTATATTACAAAGCCTTTTAGCCCGCGAGAACTTGTTGCAAGAGTTGGGGCGGTTATGCGGCGCGTAGAAGAGCAAGATAGTGATAGCCTGCCTGTAAATAATCCGGACCTTATTATAGATGATTTGAAATACGAAGCTGTTCTTTACGGTAAAAAGCTGGATCTTACATTAAAAGAATTTGAGCTTCTTAAACTTCTTGCATCAAATCCATTTAATGTTTTTAGCCGTCAGCAGCTTTTAGAACAAGTTTGGGGATATGATTATATGGGCGATACGAGGACTGTTGACGTACACGTCTGCAATCTTAGAAAAAAGATCGAAGAAGCAGACACCGGCAGCAAATACAGTATTGATACAATTCGCGGCATAGGATATCGTTTTAGCGTCAAGGAGTGAGATTATGAGGCGAAATATTTTTGCGGCCTGTATGATTATAGTCCTTATTAGCCTGTCTATAACCGGTTATGCTGTTGCAAAAGTTGTTGAAGACTACTTTATACAAAAGACGGAAGACGATCTTGAAACCCGTGCATTTGCCGTGCGCCCGTTTTTAGCCCTTAAGATAAAACAAGAGGAAAATACTTTAGGACAGTTAGAAACTGCTGTAAAAGAGTTAGGAAACGAAATAAAAACAAGAATCACAATTGTCGATATTGATGGCAACGTGATAGCCGACAGCGAAAAGGATCCCTCTGATACAGAGAGCCATAGTACAAGACCGGAAATAAAAGAAGCATATTTAGGAAATATCGGAAAAAGCGTACGCTACAGCAGTTCCTTAAAAACAGAAATGATGTATGTGGCAATTCCAATTCTTGAAAATCATGATATAGCCTATGTTTTACGTTTGGCAGTTCCAATATCCCACATAAATGCATTGACACGCAATATATGGAAAATGTTTTTTTCGGCAAGTCTTGCCGGTCTTTTAGTTGCGTTTTTGATAAGTACTATTTTTTCTAGAAGGATAACAAAACCTATAGAAGAAGTATCATATGCGGCAAAAAAAATATCATGCGGGAACTATGATTTGAAAGTTCCTCTAAGGCCTCCTTATGAAACAAAGATTTTAGCCGAATCTTTTAACCGCATGGCTGAAAATCTGCAAGAGACAGTGGGAAAACTGAAAGAAGAAACAGATAAAACAAGGGCTGTTTTAGCAAGCATGGCAGAAGGACTTATCGCAGTTGACCAAAACTGTCGTGTAGTAATGATGAACTTTGCGACTGAAAGACTTTTCAAGATAAGACAAGAAGAAACTTTGGGCAAGCACCTTTTAGAAGTTTTGAGAAATAGAGAATTACATGATCTGATAAATGAAGTGTTGAAAACTAGAAAGGGTTCAACTCGGGAGATAAAGATAAATACCTATGACGAAAGAATTTTTTGGATAAATGTTGTACCGATAGATAAAGAGAATAATTTAGGTGCAGTAGCGGTTATGAGAGATATTACAGAGTTAAAAAGACTTGAAAAAATGAAATCAGATTTCGTATCAAATGTATCCCATGAATTAAAGACGCCATTGACTTCTATATCCGGCTTCGCAGAAACTCTTTTAGATGGAGCTTATAAAAGTGAAGAAAACTGTCGATACTTTTTGAGGATAATAAAGCAGGAGACAGACCGCATGACTCGCTTAATTAATGAACTTCTATATCTGTCACGTATAGAAAAACCAGATTTTTCCATACCCAAGAGACCTGTGAATATAGCATCCGTTGTAAATAAAGCGGTAAAGCTCTTACAAAAAAACATAGATGATAAAGGGCATTTATTAAATCTTAGACTTCCAGAAAATTTAGGGCCGGTAACAGGTGATGAAGACAGCGTCTTAGAAATTATTATAAATCTTTTAGATAATGCTATAAAGTACACTCCGGAAGGCGGAAATATAACTGTCGAAATTGAAGATGAATCGGACTTTATCAGCATTTCAGTTGCAGATAACGGAATTGGTATTGCAGGAGACGAGCTAGAGAGAATCTTCGGACGCTTTTATAGGGTGCAAGGACCGGGAATCACAAGTGCAAGCGGTACTGGGCTGGGACTTGCAGTGGTAAAACATTTAGTAGAAAGCTTAAATGGGAAAATCAGCGTAGAAAGTCAGCTGGGCAAGGGAAGCACATTTAAAGTAAGTTTGCCAAAATACAGCTAAGCAAAAATATTATTTAGTGTAAGATAGCGGAGGACTCATATGACAACTAAAATAAAAGTTGAAAATCTTAATTTTTTTTATGGAGAACATCAGGTTTTAAAGAACATTAATATGAATATTGAAGGTAATCAAGTAACTTCATTAATAGGTCCTTCCGGTTGCGGGAAAACTACTTTTTTAAGAAATATCAACAGAATGAATGACCTTATCGAAGAAGCGCGAGCCGAGGGAGCTATTTTTCTTGATAATGAAAATATATTACTAGACACAGTTGACGTCGTGCAATTGAGGAAAAAGGTAGGCATGGTTTTTCAAAGGCCGAACCCGTTTCCTATGAGTATATTCGACAATATTGCTTATGGGCCGAGAATACATGGCATAAAAGACAAACATAAACTTGATAATATCGTGGAACACAGCTTAAAATCTGTGGGATTATGGGATGAAGTCAAGGACAGATTAAAGGATTCTGCCCTTAGGCTGTCCGGCGGTCAGCAACAAAGATTATGCATAGGTCGAGTTCTTGCCGTTGAACCGGAAATAGTCTTAATGGACGAGCCATGCTCGGCACTTGATCCGATATCGACAATGCGCGTGGAAGATTTAATTCTTGATTTAAAAAAAGATTATACAATTATAATAGTAACCCATAATATGCAGCAGGCGGCAAGAATTTCTGATTCTACAGCATTCTTTTTGAGCGGCGAGCTTATAGAATTTGGTCCTACATTAGAGATGTTTCATACCCCAAAAGATAAGCGCACTGAAGATTATATAACAGGCAGATTCGGTTAATATAAAAGATTAAGAGGTGTTTAAAATTGTCAACTTCAAGAGTTTCTCTTGACAAAGAAATGGAAGATCTAAACTGTGATATCCTGCGGATGGGGGCAATTATTGAGCAGCAGATACGGGAAGCGGTAGAATCTCTGACTGCCAAAGATATTAAGATAGCTGAAACAGTCATTGATCGCGATGATGAAGTAGACAGGCTTCAAGAAGTAATCGAAGACAAAAGTATAGAAATGATAATACGCCAGCAACCTATAGCTAAAGATTTGCGAACAATATTTTCTGCAGTAAAGCTTGCAACTGATTTGGAGAGAATTTCCGATATAGCAGTAAATATTGCAAGGATAGCAAAAAGAATAATTGGACAAGAGTATATAAAGCCCCTTGTTGATATTCCTCGGATGGCCAAAATTGCTCAAGACATATTAAGAACATCACTGGATTCTTATGTAAAACGAGACGTAGAAATTGCAAAAAGTATCGTTAGCATGGAAGAAGAAATAGATCATTTATATGCGCGGGTATTTGAAGATTTAATTGCTATAATGACCAAAGATGCTTCTACTGTTCATCAAGGCGTCCAATTAATTATGGTAGCGCGGCAGCTTGAACGAATAGGTGATCACAGCACTAATATCGGAGAAATGGCAGTTTATCTTAAAACGGGTGAAAGAATAAAGCTCAATGACTAATTCTTCAAGGATCTGCAAAGTTTTGGGCTTCAGCTATTTGACCTAATCAGTGATAAAAGTCGCTAACTTCTCTAAGTTAGGTTGCTTATAAGAACCGGATCTTGCATGCAACGGAAATAGATTTTCCGCGCAAAATCCGGTTCTTATAATGAAGTTTAAAGTTATTGCCGGCAAATACTTCGCTTATGCTCAAGATGACACAAAATTTTTTAACAATGATTTGAAATGTTACTTTGACTAGAAACCTTCTTAAAAATAGTATAAAATAGAGTAAAACAAGAACTAGATACGGAGGTTGAATGAATATGAAGTTTTTTATTGATACTGCAAATGTGGATGAGATCCGAGAGGCAGCCGCAACAGGAATTATTTGCGGAGTTACTACAAATCCAACGTTAGTAGCTAAAGAAGGCAGGGATTTTAGGGAAACCATTCTTGAAATTACATCAATAGTTGATGGGCCTATTAGTGCAGAAGTTATCAGTCTAGATGCTGATGGCATGGTAAAAGAAGCCGAAGAAATTGCTGCCTGGCACCCTAATATCGTTATAAAAATTCCGATGACATGGGAAGGCCTAAAAGCAACCAGCAGATTGTCCAAAAAGAATATAAAGACAAATGTTACACTTGTTTTCAACCCAAATCAAGCACTGGCAGCAGCCCGGGCAGGTGCAACTTATGTAAGTCCTTTTATAGGGCGCTTTACCGATATTACCCAAGACGGCATCGAGCTTGTTGCAAACATCTCTGAGATTTTTACTATGTATGATATTCCAACGCAAATAATTGCTGCAAGTATAAGGACTCCAATGGACGTGTTTGAGGCGGCAAGAGCCGGTGCAGATATTGCTACCGTCCCATTTAAAGTTTTACAACAAATGATAAAGCATCCTCTTACAGATACAGGAATAGAGAAATTTTTAGATGATTGGAAAAAAGTTCCTAAGAAATAGAGGGGAAATATATGATGAAGTATGAAGTAACAGTGGTGGATATAGGAGAACTGGCAAAGAAGTTTTTTAATGAGGGAACAGTTGTTTTGTTTAGCAAAAAAGAGATGCCCTTGGAGATGAAAGAGATTTCTGTTATGCATAACGGAGGCAAACTCTATGAAGATATAAAAGCCGGTGACAAACTTTATATCGGCGAAAAAGTTTATACAGTTACAGCAGTTGGAGAAAAAGCTAACAGTAATTTAAGATTAATGGGCCATGTTTGCCTAAAATTTGACAATGAAAAATCTGCAAAAATGCCCGGCTACATACACTTAGAGAGGGATAGCGAGCCTTTCTGTATTGAAATAGGCCAAAAAATTCGTGTAGAAAGCTAGATTCCGTTTATTTCCTAATTATAAAGGAGAGCAAAAATGCTAAATCTTAATTCTAAACTTAAGGAGCTTGAAGAGAAAGGCGGAAAAATAAATATAGGCCTTGTAGGCACAGGCCAAATGGGGCGCGGAATTGTAGACCGAGTATTGCGAATGAGAGGTATGAATATACCAATCATTGCAAATAGAACTATTGAAAAGGCAAGGGAAACCTTTGAGCTTGCCGGAATATCGCCCCAAGATGTTTATGAAGTAAACACTGTATCTCAAGCAGAAAAAGCTATACAGCAGGGCAAATATGCAGTAACTGAGGATTTTGAAATTGTAACCGAGATTTTACCTGTTGATGTAATAATAGAAGCTACCGGTGTTCCCGAGGTAGGAGCAAATACAGCTTTAAAGAGCATCTATAACGGAAAACATGTGGTGATGCTTAATGTAGAAGCAGATGTAACTGTAGGGCCTATTCTCAAAAAAATGGCAGATAGTGCCGGTATAGTCTATACTGGTTCTGCCGGTGACGAACCCGGCGCGATCAAGGAGCTTTTTGATTTTGCAGATTCCATGGGTTTTAAGGTGGTTGCTGCAGGAAAGGGCAAGAACAACCCCCTAAACCGCGAAGCAAATCCGGACAATATGAGACCGGAAGCAGAAACAAGAGGCATCAACCCTCGGATGCTTACTTCTTTTGTAGATGCAACTAATACCATGGTTGAATTAACAGCTGTAGCAAATGCCACCGGTCTTATTCCGTCGTGCAGAGGCCTTGTCGGTCCGACAGGCGCCGTAAAAGATCTTCCGAAAATTTTTTCCCTAAAAGAAGATGGCGGAATTTTAGACAAGTGTGGTGTGGTTGACTTTGTTTTCGGAATAGCTCCCGGCGTCTTTATAGTTGTTACAACAGACAGTCCGGTGACAAAACAGATTATGTCTTATATTTCCCTGGGAGATGGCCCAAATTATGTTTTTTACAGGCCTTATCATCTTGTTTGTGTCGAAACTCCACTTTCAGCAGCAAGGGCGGTTTTATATAAAGAGCCGACAATTTCTCCGATTGGCGCGCCTGTAGCAGAAACAATAACTGTTGCCAAAAAGGATTTAAAAGCCGGAGAACATTTGGACGGAATTGGCGGATATACAGTGTACGGCTTGATTGATACAGCTGAAAATGCAAAGAAAGAAAATGCTTTACCTATTGGTCTGATAAACGAGAATACAGTTCTCAAGCAAGATGTTAAGAAAGGCCAAGCTATATCATATAATATGGTAGAGCTTGAGAATGATTCAACTATTTTGCAATTAAGACGAATTCAAGACAAATTTTTCTAAATTGCAGTAGAAGAAACGAGGTGGATTTAAGTGACCTCTAAAATGAAAGCAGAACTTTTCTGCCTCCATTGCAACAAAGATACTCCACATGAAGTAAACTACGCTGGGAATACATTAAAAAGCATAAAATGCCTAAACTGCGGTAATGAGATCGAAATAAGGCGCGATAAACTACTGGAAAACTATGCAGCAGATTTTATAGACAGAATCCTTACAAAACCTTACCGAATGACGCAGGAGTTGGAACAGGATCTTACCGGGTTTATCCTGTCATTGCCCATCAGAATTATAACAAAACCATATCGCATCGCAAAAGAAATTGGAGACATTATAAAAGATGAACAAGATAATTGACAAGGAGGCTTACTATGTTAAAGGGAATAGCGGCATCGCCCGGAATCGAAATAGGCAAAGCACATGTTGTAAAACATGAGCAAGTAGTAATTAATACATCGCCTATCAAAAAAGAAGATATAGGCAAAGAGATAAAGAAACTTGAAGATGCACTTACGACAACAAAGCTTCAGCTTGAAAAGATAAAAGAGAAGGCTCAAAAGGAACTCGGCAGCGAAAAAGCCAAGATATTCGATGCACAGCTTATGGTCTTAGAAGATCCCGTCTTCATAAACGAGATAAAATCTAAGATAGAAAGCGAACTGATAACTGCGGATAATGCCGTATCCCAAGTTGTAAATAGCTATATAGCTGAATTCGGCAGCGCAAAGGATGAATATCTAAAAGAAAGAGCTGCAGATATAAAGGATATAGGGGAGCGACTGATAAAGAATATCTTGGGAATCTCGGTAGATGCCTTTAGCCTTGAACAAGAAGCCATAATCATCGCAAAGGATCTTACGCCATCTGATACAGCCCAAATGGACAAAGAAAAAGTAAAGGCCTTTGCAACAGATATGGGAGGAAGAACATCTCACACAGCCATAATGGCAAGGTCCCTTGAGATACCTGCGGTAGTCGGATTAAAGGATGCAACCCAAAAGATAAAAACAGGAGATACTGTCATAATAGATGGCAATGAAGGGGCGGTATATGTAAACCCGGACGAGGAGACAGCCAAAAGGTATGAGAAACTAAAGCAGGATTACCTCAATAAAGTAAAAGAGCTAAAACAGCTAAAAGACCTTCCGGCCGAGACATCTGACAATGCAAAAAGAGTAGAGATATCCGCTAATATCGGAACGCCTAAAGATGTAAAAGGGGCTCTTGAAAACGGAGCAGAGGGCGTAGGTCTTTACAGGACAGAATTCCTATATATGGACAGACAGTCCCTTCCCACAGAAGAAGAACAGTTTGATGCCTACAGGCAGGTTGTTGAAAAAATGGCGCCTCGCCCTATTATCATAAGGACTCTTGATATAGGAGGAGACAAGAAGCTGCCCTATCTTAATATGCCTGATGAGCTTAATCCTTTTTTAGGATGGCGTGCTATCAGAATATGTCTTGACAGACCTGATATACTAAAGACTCAGCTTAAAGCCATATTAAGAGCTAGTGCCTATGGTAAGGCAAGGATAATGTATCCCATGATATCCGGAGTAGATGAGGTAAGAAGGGCAAATAAGATTTTGGATGAGGCAAAGGCTGAACTTTACGCGGAAGGCAAAGACTTTGACGAAGATATAGAGGTAGGCATAATGGTAGAGATACCCTCTGCCGCTGTTACCGCAGATATACTTGCAAAAGAAGTGGACTTTTTCAGCATAGGTACAAATGACCTGATTCAGTATACCCTTGCAGTTGACAGAATGAATGAACATATTTCCTACCTTTATGAACCTTTCCATCCTGCGGTATTAAGGCTTATTAAAAATGTAATCGATTCTTCCCATAAAGAAGGTAAATGGACAGGTATGTGCGGTGAGATGGCAGGAGATCCCCTTGCTGCCCCAATACTTCTTGGTATGGGACTTGATGAGTTTTCCATGAGCGCATCTTCTATACCGAAAGTAAAAAAGATAATCCGCTTACTTACTTATGACGAGGCAAAAGAGATAGCTGGAAAAGCCCTTTCTATGAGCGAACCGGCTGATATAAGGGCTATGGTAAAAGAGATAGTAGAAAAAATAGGATAAAGTTTAACCACCCTTTTGGGTGGTTAAACTTATATATAGCTTAAAATATAAATATAAATTGGTATAACAATCATAATCAGTACAGTAGTCATTGCTATCATAATAGCTACGTATTCACTATCAGAGCCGTAAGCTTTAGAGATAATTGCTGCATTTGTCATTACAGGCATTGCTGATTGAATCACAAAGACATCTCTCATTAGTTTTGGCATATAAAAAATTTGTGATAACAGGATGATTGTTGCCGGCCCCACGATAAAGCGCCCTATAAGCAATGCTATCACTTCTTTGTCGAATCTGATATTTTGAATTTTTATAGCGCTTATAGTGATACCAATGAAAATCATCGATAAGGGAGTAGTAAGACCGCCCAAGTTCTTTAATGTATCTAAAAGAAAAGTTGGAAGTCGAACACCTATTAGAATCAAAAAAAGAGCTATAAGCAGTCCTATAAGGGGTGGTGACAAAATCTTATTAAGTGTTTCAATAGAGAAGACGGATTTTGATGAATCAGGTTCATTATATATCGTGCTATCCTTTCTTATCTCGGATACGCCTAGTGTCCAGAAGAAAAAGGTGTTTGCCACATAATAAAATAGGACATATGGCAAACTTTTTTCGCCGAATAAAGCCATATTTACCGGAAGTCCCACAAAAATTGTATTAGAATTAAAAAACATAGAGCGGAATGCGCCTCGTCTTGAAGGGTCAATACCAACTATATAAGCTACTGCAAAACTAATTAAGTAGCAAATAGCCATAGAAATGACAGGCACAACAAGACCGTAACCTGAGTTTAAAAGTTCTTCTTTAGTAAAATTACTCATCATGTTATATATCATAAGCGCCGGTAAAGATACCTTAATTACAAGGTCTACTAAAAGATTTGATTTATCATCATCAAACCAATGCCTGTAATTTAAAAATGCCCCCACCGACACCATCAATACAATACTTAAAACACTTTCAAAGGCTTTAATAATGCCCAATAAATCACCCCCTTTTTTACAGATTTTTTCGCTTAAGCCATATCACAAAACCTATTGCCAGTATACATCCTGGCGGTATTATAACTGCCGCATAAAAAATACGATTCATTGTATCACCTGTAAGATTTACAAAAGGCGGTTCATCGTTTTTGGAAGGAATACTAAGTGCATCATCCGAAACTTGCAAAAGCCAGTTTATACTTCCTGCTGCAAAATCTAGGTTTCCGGCAAGACCTATGGATTTTGCGCCCAAAAAAGCTACATCTCCTACGATAACTGCAATAGGCTCACCGATTTCAGAATCAGGAGCTGTAATAGTATTTGGTTCTACCGGTGATTCATTTTTTGAAGCAGGTTTTTTAGATACTGCATAGGCTAAATGCAGAGGACCTGACACATCTTTTTCATCTAGAGATACTTGAGACTGTTCCAAGTCCGTTTCTCCAAATGCTTGATCGCTTGTAACAAGAAGTGATTTTACTTGCAAGTTTTCGGGAATTTTCTCTAAAGGTGCAAGGCTTCGAGCGTAAGGAAAAACCACCGAGAGTTTTTTATCCAAAAGAGCCTGAGTAACCTCATGCCTTTCTACCATAGGTACAGGACTTAATGGGTCTGAATAAAAGGATCTTTGTGGATCTGTAACAATATCGTCATGTATTTCTACACCAAGACCTGCAATAAGCTCCTTCCAGCCACCCAGTGACACCTTTGGATCAGTAGGTGTAAGGAATATTAATATCTTGCCGCCTGACTGAATATATTTTTCTAAAAGGGCTTTTTCATTGGGCATTAAATCTTTTTGAGGACCTGCCGATATTAGAAGGTCAGCATCTTCCGGAATTTTCCCTACCACAGGTAAATCCAGTTGCCTTGTTGTATAACCTTCACCTTGTAAAAACGAATTAAAACTATCTAAATCAGATATGGAACTTAATTCACCATGTCCTGAAAGAAAGTAAATTACTGCTTGGTTTTGCTGTTTTAAGTTAAGTATTGCCCGAGTTATAGCTTGTTCGCCATTAAAATTCATTGAATACTGGTTTGCAGAGGGAGAATAAAGATTGTAAGGACTTATTGTTTGCTGATGTTTCGTACCTTCAACAATGATAGTGTTATAGTCTTGAATATTGTATTTTTTAGCAATAGCAGGTTCCTTTTCTGGATCAATAAATTTTACTTCAATTTTATCAGAGGCGAAATCGTACTCCTTCAAAAGATTTTTTATATCTGTTGATATGCTGCTGCCTTCAGCAATAAAGGCAGTAATTTTTATACTTTCATCCAACTGACTTATAACTTCTTTGGTTTTTGAAGAAAGAGTAAAGCGGTGAGATTTCGTAAGGTCCCATCTGTAATGATATTGAGCGCATATAAGATTGACTGCGATAAGTACTATGACCAAAAAGATTGTAATAAAAGTATAATAAACTTTTTTTGAAATTTTATTCATGCCGTTTCCTCCTATGAGCAGGTGCGCCGTGAGATGTTGATCGCTGATAAGGTCAGAGAAACTAATATTATACTTACAAAATATACAAGATGAGATGTATCAATTATTCCTCGCAGAAAATCCATATAGTGTTCTGACATTGAAAGTGTCTTAATAAATGAACTTAATATACCAGAAGTGTTCGAGGAAAGCCAGCTTGACACCCATAAAAGAAGCAAAACCCCGAAACTTAATATACTTGCAACTACCTGACTTGTAGTCAAAGAAGAACATAGCAGGCCAACAGAAATATATGATGCGACAAGAAGAAGGAACCCAATATATGAAACGATTATAATACCGCTGTCAGGAGCCGAAAGAGCAAATAGAATCCCCGGGTAAATCAGAGTAAATGCAGTTATAAAAAGAAAAAACACCAATGAAGCCAGGTATTTACCAATAATCAATTGAAAAACAGAAATAGGCGAAGTAAGCAAAAATTCCATAGTTCCCGCCTGCTCCTCGCCGGCTAAAAGCTTCATGGTGAGAGCGGGAACAGTGAAAATAAGCACTACCCCCAGATTCATAAAGACACCTGTAAGATCCGCTATTCGAGAAACAAATAGGTTTACTGAAAAAAAGTAACCAGCAAGACCTAATATCACAGCGCCGATGACGTATGCAATCGGTGAATAAAATATACTTTTAAGTTCCTTTTTAAATATAGATATTATTGCATTCATTTTGTTTTACCTGCCTCCCATTGCGGTTTTGCGCTTATTACAGGTTCTTCGGTTACAAGCTGCAAAAAAATATCCTCTAAAGACATAACATAGGATCTCATTTCTAATATTGGAAAATTGTTATTTGCCATTGCGTAAAAAAGTTGTTCGCGCACATCCTTGTCCATCTCAGATTCTATAGTATATTCGCATAAGTTATCATTCAATACCTTGCTCACTTCAACGCTTTCTATGCCGGAAAGATTAGAAAGTATCTCCAATATCTTATCATTTGAACCCCTTGCCTGGATTACTACTTTATGATGCCCCATTAGGGATTTGCCCAAGTTTTGCGGCGTATTTTCCGCTATCAAATTTCCCTTATTAATTATGGCTACTCTGTGACACAAACTGCTTACCTCAGGTAGTATATGGGAACTTAATATCACAGTTCTTTTTCCGGAAAGGCTTTTTATAAGCTGCCTGATTTCGGTTATTTGCTGAGGGTCAAGGCCTACCGTAGGTTCATCAAGTATCAACACATCCGGATCTGACACCAATGCCTGAGCAAGGCCTGTTCTTTGCTTGTACCCCCTGGAAAGACGGCCGATTAGGCGATTTTTTACATCCCCGATTCCGACTTCTTCGATTACCTTACTTACTCTCCTGGCTTTTTCTTTACCTTTTAAACCCTTTAGCTCGCCTGCAAAATTTAGGTACTCGTAAACCGTCATATCTTTGTAAATAGGCGGATTTTCCGGCAAATAGCCTATATGTCTTTTGGCTAAGACAGGTTGTTTTGCCATATCAAATCCTGCTACTTTTACAATTCCTGATGTGGGAGCCAGGTATCCTGTAATTATTCGCATTGTAGTTGATTTACCGGCACCATTCGGCCCGAGAAGACCCAGAATTTCCCCGTTTTTTACAAAAAATGATATATTACTTATGGCAATTTTATTTCCGTACTTTTTTGTTACATTAGACAGCTCGATCAAAATGAACACCTCGCCTAATAACCTAATAAAGAGCATTAAAAATTTATTTTAAAGTACTAAGATATAGTAAAAATTATACCATATTAGGACTCGATTTCAAATTTTATGAAGTAAATAAAATAAAGTTCAGATTTCAACGAAGAAAAAACCGGATATATCACAAATTCATTATTTCTATTTGTTTTATTTCAAGAATCAAGTATAATTATAAAAGGTGATGTGTTTATGTCTTTGCCACAAACTCCAAATCAATTTATATATTCTTATGGCTATTATGGGCTTTTTGCTTTTTTAGTATTAGAGGGCCTGGGCCTTCCTTTACCGGTCCAAATAATATTTATGGCTACTGCATATCTTATACGCATCGGAGCAATGTCGACCTGCAGTGTAATTATTATTTCTACTTTCGGCAACTTATTTGGCAATATTATTGCATATTATATAGGCTACCGCGGCGGCGAGCGGATTTTTGAAAAGTTGAACAAATTTTTAAAAATAAGTAAAGAAGATATAACAAAGATCAAAAAGTGGTTTGAAAAATATGGGAGCATCACAAATTTAGTTAGCAGGTGGGTGGGAATTACAAGGACACCCGCAATATGGGTAGCCGGCGTTTTTAAGATAAATTTTTTATCATATACATTGTTTTCATTTATCGGCGATTTAGTATGGACGATTTTTTGGGTTGCATTATTTAACACAGCCAGCCCATACTTACACTGGCTTTTTACGTTTTTCTCACATTACAGCCTTCTTTTTTTGATTCTGATATTTATTGCCGTATACTTATCTTGGCATTGGTTTTACAAGATATTCAAGCAAAAAAGTACTTGAAAATACATGTTTACCTTGTGAAATAGGTTATTTGGGTATATAATTGTTATGTATTTAAAATTTAGCATTCTAGGGCAGGAACTGCCCAAAGTTAAGCCTGCGGAGAACGCATGAGACCTATTTACTAGGTATGTTCTGAGAAACAGGAAGCCAGCCACTTTTATAATTGGCGGCAGTTCACCAGGTGCCGCAAGGTTAAAAGGGAATCAGGTTAAAATCCTGAGCGGTCCCGCCACTGTAATCGGGGATAAACTGTTATGCCACTGGGAAACCGGGAAGGCGCAGCTAAAATGATCCGAGAGCCAGGAAACCTGCCTGTGAGTGAAGTACGAGCCTTCGGAAGAAAGGGATGTACTAGAAAGCATTGGCAAAAACACCCCGGTTTTCGAAAAAGAAGGCCGGGTTATTTTTTTAGAAGGGGTAAAGATGAAAATGAAAAACAAATCAAAAATTATATTAACAATCTTTATTATTTCTTTATTTATACTGACAGCGTGCAGCAATAAGACAGCGGCACCTTCCACAGACTCAAAAGAAGCAAAAAATTTCGAAGAATTCCCACTTACTATAGAAGACCAAATGGGAAGAAAAGTTACTATTGAAAAGCAACCTGAAAGAATAGTATCGCTTGCACCTAGCAATACCGAGATACTGTTTAATTTAGAGCTCGGTGATAAGATTGTGGGGGTTACCGATTTTTGCGACTATCCTGAAGAAGCTAAGACGAAGGAAAAAATAGGCGGATTTTCAGAACCTAATATTGAAAAAATAATTTCACTGCAACCTGATATAGTTTTTGCTACAAACATGCATCAAAAACCGGTGGAAGAACTGGAAAAATTAGGTATTCCGGCCGTGGTTTTGGATCCGAAGGATTTTGATGATATGTTGGCAAGCGTCGAAACTATGGGAAGAGCAACAGGCCAAAGTGAAAAAGCTGCCAAGATAGTAAATGACTTAAAAGCCAGAATGGAAGATATAGAAAATAAAACAGCAAAACTTACAGAGGATCGCAGACCCAAAGTTTACTATGAGATATGGCCTTCTCCTATTACTACGGCAGGCCCGGGAACTTTTGTAAATGATATAATACAAAAGGCAGGCGGTATAAATATCGCAGGCGATGCAAAAAAATCCTACCCTGAGTATAGCGTAGAAATGATTGTAGCAAAAAATCCGGATATAATTATATTTTCTCACCACGGCTCAAGTAACCAGTCTGTAGAAGATATACTTTCCAGGCAAGGCTGGAAAAATGTAAATGCCATAAAAAATAAGAAAGTGTTTTATATTGATGAGAATTTAGTTCAAAGAGCTACACCCAGGCTTGTAGACGGTTTGGAAGAGATGGCAAAAATAATTCATCCAGAGCTCTTTAAATAATGTTTGCAACGTCGGATGGAGGAAATACAGTGGACAGTTATCGACTTAGAAATATGCGTTCATATGCTCGCTATGCTTGTATAATTGCTGCAATAATAATATCAGGTATTTTCGCCTTGAGTATAGGAACCGTAAATGTGGCAACAGATAAAGTTTTTAAAATTGTCTTAAGTCGCTTGCCAGTTTTAAAAGATTTCATCATTAAAAACTGGACTGCTACTGATGAAACAATTATTCTGCAGCTTAGATTTCCGAGGATAATTTTATCCTTTCTAGTAGGAGCTGAGCTTTCAGCAGCGGGTACGATATATCAAGGAGTGTTTCGCAACCCCATGGCAGATCCTTATATTATAGGTTCTTCGGCCGGCGCATCTTTAGGCGCTTCTCTTGGAATTTTATTTTTTCCCGCCATGAAAATCTTCGGCATAGGATCGGTTCCATTTTTTGCCTTTATTGGTGCGGCAGGAACCATATTTTTAGTTTACAGTCTTGCAAGTGTTGGCGGCAGGACATATTCTTTTACACTTCTTCTTTCAGGCGTTGCGGTCAGCAGCTTTATTTCTGCTCTTGTTTCTTTTTTTATGTATTTCAGCGACGAAAGGCTTCACCAGATATATTTTTGGCTTATGGGAAGTTTTTCTTCTCAAGGATGGAATGAAGTATATTTGAATTTACCGTATGGCGTTATAGGGTTCGTTTTCGCTTATTGGAATTTACGAGAAATAAACATATTGCAACTCGGAGAAGAGACAGCGTTTTTTACAGGTGTTGATACAGAAAGAGTAAAAAGAATGTCTTTGGCAGCGGCTTCCCTGCTTACAGCATCTGCGGTAGCGGTTAGCGGTGTAATTGGTTTTGTAGGGCTCATAATTCCCCACATAACTCGAGCTATAATAGGACCGGACTACAGGCAGTTATTTTCTGTTTCAGCTCTTGTGGGCGGACTTTATCTAATGCTTGCTGACACCATCTCTAGAGTTATAATAGCTCCAACAGAACTGCCCGTAGGAATATTGACAGCGCTGTTTGGCGGGCCGTTTTTTATCTATCTTCTTTTTCAAAAGAAGAATAAGGACTATAAGATTTAGAGCATAAGGAGACGAGATATGAAAACACTTTTTGTTACAGGAGGAGCAAGGAGCGGCAAAAGCAAATTTGCAGAAGGAGAAGCCAAAAGACAAGGCGGGAAAGCGATTTATGTAGCTACAGCCCAAGCCCTCGATGAAGAAATGACTCACAGGATAGCTGTACATAAAAAGAGAAGACCTGACAACTGGTTTACCATCGAGGAACCGAGATATTTATCCAGAGCTTTGAGCGAAATTCGGCTAAATGAAAAGTTTAAAGAATATGATACAATTTTAATAGATTGTATTGCACTTTTTGTGTCAAACTGGCTGCCACTGGAAAGGGCAGAAGATGTTAACTTGCATGATGCTCTTAGAATTGACTTATTAAACGAAATCGATGCTATAATACAGGAACTGACAAGAATTGAACAAAAAGTAATTATTGTTTCAAACGAGGTAGGTATGGGACTGGTGCCGGAGTATCCCCTTGGGCGTTTATACAGGGATCTGCTGGGTGAAGTAAATCAAAAGATAGCGTCGGCAGCTGACGAAGTGGTGTTTATGGTTTCCGGATTGCCAATAAAATTGAAATAAAGATGTATGGGGGTGAATGCTTTGCAGGGTAAAGCTATTTGTCCGGCAAGTTGCGGCGAGATTATAGAAGGAACTATAGATAACACTAATATTTTGGTAACTTGTCCCATAGCAATTTATACAGAAGTATCGGTTAAACTGAACAATGAAAAAAACAAATACACATGCGACAGTAATCTGGAATGCAATAAAACAATCCAAGCAGTGAGAAAAACTCTCAAATATTTTAATGCCGTCGATCTGGGAGCAGATATAAAAGTTAAGAGCAATATACCTTGTGGGATAGGTCTTTCATCTAGCACAGCAGATATCACCGCAGCCTGTTTTGCCACAGCCCAAGCCCTTGGCGAGAGCATATCCCCTGATATAGTAGCTGATATAGCGCTTTCCATTGAACCCAGCGATGGCATAATGTATCCCGGAATCACGCTATTTGACCATATAGAGGGAAAAATACGAAAAAGATTAGGTTTTCTGCCGAAGATGGATGTTTATATTATAGATACAGGAGAAAAAGTCGATACTGAACAATTTAACAATATGAAAGAGTTAAGAGAAAAAAACCGACAAAAAGAGCCGGCTATCAAGGAAGCATTGAGCATTGTCTTTTCTGCGTTTCAAAAAAAAGATCTTAGACTTCTAGGCCAAGCCATGAAAATAAGTGCCCTGGCACATCAATCTATTTTGCCCAAACCTCATTTACCGGATATTATCGATTTAGGAGAAAAATACAGTGCAATCGGAATAAATATTGCCCACAGCGGTTCTGCAATCGGTATGTTTTTTGAAAAAGATTATGATATAAACCAAAACCTTTGGAAAGAACTCGATGCTATAATGCATAACTATAGTATAACGTATCGTATTACTAAAACTTGCACCTGCGGCGGCGGGCCAAAGACTATTCAAATCTACTCAAATAAAAATCTATTTCAAGCAAAAGAGAAAGCTGAAGGTTAGGAGAAAAAATGCAAAAAGATCGCATTCATGGAGGAAATGTATATAAAGCTGCAAAAGAACTAAATGTGTCACCTAATGAGATATTGGACTTTAGTGCCAACATCAACCCTTTAGGATTTCCGCATGCTGTTGAAAAAATCATATTAGAACACATAAAAGATATTGCTTATTATCCTGATACAGAGCAAAACGAATTAAGAGAAGCAGCGGCATCTTATTATGGCACCAAGCCATCCTGCATCATGCCGGGCAATGGTTCTGTGGAACTTATAAATATAGTGTTTGAAGCGATAGAGCCGAAAGAAGTTATAATACCTTCACCTACTTTTTTAGAATATGCCCGTATTTGCAAGAATCGCCGGCTTAAAACACGTCTTTTAGATCTTACCGCTAATAACTTTATTCTGGATACAGAGTTATTTAATAGAATAAAAAATACCATAAGCCCAAATTCACTTTTTATAGTATGTAATCCAAATAATCCCACTGGTATCATCGCCAAGAAAAGTGATTTAACAGTAACGCTGGAAGAGCTTAAAACCAGAAATTCCTACCTGATGATTGATGAAGCTTTTATGGATTTTGTAGAAGAAAATGAAAGCATGGTAGATTTTATTGAACAATATGATAATCTTATAATATTAAAATCTGTAACGAAATTTTTTGCAATACCAGGTCTAAGGTTGGGGTTTGTTCTTACGAATCCTGAACTTATGAGAACATTTTATAATTTAAAGGATCCCTGGAATATCAATACCTTTGCAGGATTTGTTGGAACAGAGATATTTAAAGACGAAAAATATATTCAAGATACACGATCCTATATCTCAAGAGAGAAAAAACGACTTTGGAAAAATATTAGCAAAATACCTAATCTGGAGCCTGTGTTTCCGGAAGCGAACTTTATTTTTGCAAAAACAATAGGCAAAATTAAAGTTACAGCGCTTGCTGAGAAGCTAAAACAAAAAAAGATTTTAATCCGCAGCTGCTCAAATTATGATTTTTTAAATGAGAATTTCTTCAGAATTGCAGTAAAAAAATCAGAAGAAAATGATATATTAATTTCTGCACTAAATGAGATACTTTGCATAAATACGAAAAAAGAGGACAACTTATGAATATAGGCATATCAATCTTGCTTGCATTTTTACTTGATATAATTTTGGGTGACCCTAGAAGGCCCACACATCCTGTAGTGCTTATAGGTAGGTTTATAAGCTTTTTAGAAAATTGCCTTAGAACTGTTTTTAAGACATCAAAAGGCCTGAAAGCAGCAGGGATTATCTTATGGGTAATCGTTGTTTTTACTGTATATTTCGTAACTTTCTTTATAATTAAGACAGCAAGTAATTTTAACTGGTTTTTAGATCAAATAATAAATATCTGGCTTTTATATACCGCCTTTGCCCTAAAAAATTTATCTGAGGAAGCCTTTAAAATCTTTGAAGAATTAAAGAAAAACAATATAGAAAGTGCAAGAAAAAGACTTTCTTTTATTGTGGGCAGAGACACTGTAAATCTTGACTCAAGAGAAATATGCCGAGCCGTGGTTGAAACAGTTGCCGAAAACACTATGGATGGTATAATATCTCCATTGTTTTATGCTTTTATCGGCGGCGCTCCCTTGGCATTAGCTTATAAAGCGATAAATACGCTGGATTCGATGGTGGGCTACAAAAATAAAAGATATAAAGATTTGGGATGGTTTTCTGCAAAAATGGACGATATAGCGAATTTTATTCCTGCAAGAATCGGTGGTATTTTAATGCTCCTTGCGTCATCTTTTATGCGCCTTAATACAAGAGGCGGCTTAAAGACTTTAATCTCTGATGCTAAAAAGCATGAAAGTCCCAACAGTGGTATACCTGAGGCTATAACAGCAGGAGTGCTAGGCATCAGGCTCGGAGGATATAATTCATACGGAGGCGTAATGAGTTTTAGAGAATATATGGGAGAAAACTTTAGAGAAATTGTGCTGGAAGATATAAAAACTACAGTAAAGCTCAGCATATTAACATCGATTTTAGGCCTTATTATTGGTGAAGTAATCCGCTGCGCAATTTTATAAAGAGAAGGGAGAACTGCTGATAAATGGGATTTTACGTATCACTGCTATTTTTAACTCGCTTGCCACTGCCTCAAATAGAACTCGACGATGAAAAGATTGCTTCTTCTTTGCCGTTTTTTCCGGTGGCAGGTGCGATAATAGGCGGTTTTTTAGCCCTTGTATATGTTTTGGCTCAAAAAATAATGCCGCTTAGCGCTGCGGCAGGTATAGCCACTGCCTTTCATGTCGCTATGACCGGTGGCATGCATTTAGATGGTTTTGCCGATACAACAGATGCAATTTTTTGTTATGGAGATAGAGAAAAAAAACTGGCCGTTATGAAAGATAGTTGTTCAGGGGCTTATGGAGTCATAGGGATTGTATTGATAATCTTGCTTAAATTTCTTTTTATTTTTTCGCTTCCTGAAAAATGGATGATATCTTCTTTGATTTGTTTCCCGGTGATAAGCCGATGGATAATGACATATTCTATGGTGTTTTATCCTTATATTCGCAAGAAAGGTTTAGGCAAGGCTTTTACAGGACAAAGCATTTCTTCCTTTACTATGGCAAGCGTTTTCACTTTATTAATAATATACTTTACCGCCGGCCCCAAAGGAATCGCTGCTAGCTTTATAACATTTTTGTGCGGTTTTGCTTTTATAAAATATATAATTAGACAATTCGGAGGTATGACGGGGGATACATACGGAGCAACTAATGAATTTTGCGAAACGGTTGCTTTGCTGATTTTTTTGATAATTTCCTTTAAGATTGGGTGATATTTTGACAAGATTTTTTTTAGTAAGACATGGTGAGACCATCTGGAATACAGAAAAGAAATACCAAGGACAATCAGATATACCACTTGCTGAAGAGGGTAGGTTTCAAGCCGAGTGCCTTGCGGATAAATTAAAGGACGAAAAACTCGACGGTGTATTTGCAAGCGACCTGAAAAGGACTATAGAAACCGCTGAAATCATAGCAAAGCCCCACAATCTAAAAGTAGTGCCGACAAAAATGATAAGGGAACTCTCTTTTGGTATATGGGAGGGGCTGACCTATGAAGAAATAATGGAAAAATGGGCACAAGAATACCAAAATTGGATAGATAACCCTTATTATACTAGACCGCCAGAGGGAGAAAGTCTTTCTGAATTATGCCAAAGGGTATCGAAATTTTTAATGGAGACTGCAAAAAATAATCCAGATGGGCGCATCCTGGTAGTAAGCCATGCTGGTCCTATAAGGGCTATGCTTTTTACCCTTCTCGACTTAAAGCCAAGTTTTTTCTGGAAGTTTAAAATAAGCAATACATCCCTTACTATTATCGAATATGATGGCCAAAAGGAACTTAGGGAAAGCGATGCTTTTATAGTTACGGTAAATAACACCAGCCACCTAGGTATAATATAGAGGTGTAAACACTATATGGTGTATTGACACCTCCTATGATTTTTATGTTTGCGATTGTCAGTTGCTTTTATTTTATCATAGGAGTTTATTCTTTGTTATAGTTAATTCTGCTTATAGCTAAAGCCTTTTTATCCACTGGCATAGCGCCAGTGGATATCTATACAAAAGAAAAGTGGCCAGTTCTAAAACTGACCACTAAAATTACGATTAAACCTGCTGAACTTCTTTGACTTCAGGGATTTCATCTTTTAAAACTTCTTCTATACCGTTTTTTAGCGTCATAGTTGCAAATGGGCAACCGCCGCAGGCTCCGGAAAGACGTACCTTTACTATGCCAGTAGCTTCGTCTGCATCTACCAGCTCAACATCTCCGCCATCTGCTTGAAGCGACGGACGAATTTTATCTAAAATATCCTGCACCTTTTCCTTCAAATCAAACAACTCCTTTCAAATACATCTTATTTAAAATCATTCTTATTATAACAGATAATATTCTTATATTCAACGAAAAAAATTATAAGTATTTACAAATAGACTACTCGTCTTTTAATATTTGCTTATTCTTTTTCTGTGAAACGTACTGCATTAACAAGTTTACAGCTAAAAATCCCACAAAGAAAGTAATCGCACCGATAAAAAGTTCAAGAAGATCAGTGTTTTTAAAATACCGATAATTTACGGCAGAATATACAATTGATGCTATTATAGATGATGGAATGATGCGTTTTACGCTGACTTTACCGGTATAAATGCCTGAGCTTATCCGTTTTACAGCTAAATAAATACTTGTTCCAAAAAATAGCAAAGCTAAGTCCCAATAACTTGAGATCGGCTGGTGGAACAAAAATTGCCTGCAGAGTATATCAAATAAAAGCCCAAAAAATAAAATTGTAAAGCCCAGGCTGTTTTGCTTCATGGCTTCTTGAATAATCCTTTCGTCCCGAACTGGTTTTTTCATTTATTATCTTCCTCCTTAATCCAAAATAGATCGTCCAGAGTTTTATCTAAAACATGACATATGGAAAGACATAACTTCAGTGAAGGATTATATTTACCTTTTTCGATCAGATGAATTGTTTGTCGCGTGACATCCACAGCATCTGCCAGCTCTTGCTGGGTTAGGCCCTTCTCCATTCTAGCTAATTTAATGCGGTTAATCAAACCCCGGCACCTCCTTTATCTATATTGTAACATATATATTACTAAAGTCAAATATATTTTACAAATAATGACGAACTTATTTGAAAAATTATTAAATAAGGCTAATATCCGAGGCTAAAACGACTTTCTATACTGAACATACCAGCCTGTCATCTTAAACGCAGTGAAGGATCCTTGTAAGAACTAAATAAGATTCTTCGCTGTGCTCAGAATGATAGACCGTTACTAAAAAAAACAATTTTTGACAAGGGAATTGGTTGGGTTTTTCGCTGTTACCTGCTATAATTGATACATACTGATATATACAATGTATCTTGTCCAAAACTCGAAAGGAGTTAAACGATTTGAAAGTTACCAAGACCATCGCACTAGGCGCTTTTATCGCGGCTCTCTTCATGATGCAGTTTAGTGCAGGAGCCAGCACTATGGATATAGCGGCATCCGGCATGCCAAAGATTGTCTTTGAAAATGGCGCCGCCTGCTTCATAGATTTGGTTGATAAAGAGCGAGAGCAAGAGCAAGTTGCGATTTATACCAGAAATTTTGGAGAATACACAAAACCTTTTACCAATGGTATTGTTGAACTAGTAATTGTAAATAATATAGTAGCATATAAAAATACCAACGGACTCAAAGGCACTTATATCCCGGCAGACGGCTATGTTATTTCATATGCAACAGAGAAGGCCGATTCTGTAGAAAATGTTAATATAGGTGATGAAGCAGCACTTATAAATTTGGATGTGCCTATTCTGCCTGAGAAGTATTTTAAACTAGGGGATTTGATTATACCGATAGATGATGTCAATTCACAAAGAAATGCAAATTGCATCGTATTATATGATTCGTCCTATGGAAAGTCTACAAAGACTAATGGGTGGGGAATGGAATTAACGGTGGTGGACGGAGCTGTTTGTGATATCGCTGATATAAAAAATGACGGCGGAGTAGTAGACAACAACTCGCCCATACCATCAAACGGGGTAGTTATATCAATACATTCCGGGAATTCCTTCTATAATCAGCTGCATGAAAACGTCAAACTCGGTGATAAAGTAACAGTCGTAACAGATAATATGAAACTTTACAGTGCCGGCAAGAATACATATGATGCGTTTAACCCCATGTCTATTGAAGATAATCCCTTGGCTTGGGACAAGAAAAATGACAAGCCATATGATGGTTTCCGCGGTCCGGACCAGATAATAATCTACGACTCAAGTTACGGTGATTATACCGGCACAAACCCATACGGCTATGAAGTGGCTGTTCAAGAAGACGGTAAAATAGTGAATGTGGGTGGAAACAATCTGCAAATCCCAGATGGCGGGTTTGTAATATCCGGTCACGGAATCCGAGCAAATTGGCTGCAAAGTTACGCTCGTTTAGGGTCAAGAGTGATCTTGAATAAAGAGAAACATGAAGTAAGGATTATTTTCACACCGGATTCTTATGTTGGCACAGCCGACCTTGCCATAGAAGCGGCTCAGGATTGTTTGAATTTGGCTAAAATACAATATATCGATATTGATTATGATGAAATACAAAATAAAATAGATTTGACCAAATCCCAAATGCAAAAAGTGCATGAACTGTTAAGTCAAGGTGATTACAGAGAGCTGATACAAACCGTAAATGATATACAAAATGAGGTAAATATAGCTTATTATATGACATTTGAATCACCAAAAGTTGAAAACAGGGCGGTATGGCACAGGCCCCGGGAAACCAGCATTGATGAAGTAAAACAGCGCCTTGACATGCTGCAAGATATCAATATAAATACCGTTTATCTTGAAACGTACTGGAATGGATACAGCATATACCCGACAAATAATGAAATCATGGAGCATAATCCTATATATAATGGGTTTGATGTGCTGCAAGCATATATTACAGAGGCACATGCCAGAGGAATAAAGCTTTATGCGTGGGTTGAGGATTTTTTGGTAGGTCAAAATGTAGCACAGAAAAAGCCTGAATGGATGATTGAGAGCAAGCAGGGCGATAGATACTTTAAAGACAGTTTGGGAACTAAATATTATTACCTGAATCCGGCCCTGCCCGAAGTTCGTGATTTTATATCAGGAATGTATAAAGAACTTGTCAAAAAATATGACATTGACGGCGTACAGTTTGACTATATGAGATATCCGGAGTCTGGTGATTATTCTAATGATTTCGGGTACGATTCATACACACGGCAGCTTTTCAAAAATTACGCTGGAGCCGATCCTGCATCATTGACTGCGGAGGATGAATTGTGGCAGGATTGGTGCGATTTTAGAGTCGGCATAATAAATTCCTTTGCATACAGGGTTATTTCGGAAGTCAAGTCTATAAAACCGGATATTCAAATATCTATAGATGTATGGCCGGATTATAACAAGACTATAATAGACACATTTCAAAATCCAAAGGATTGGATATCGCAGGATTATATTAACACAATAATACCTATGTCATATTATCTTTACGAACAGCCGGTTGTTGAAGATATAAATAAAACACAAGCTTTTGCCAAAGGACATGCGCAGGTAAATGTGGGGCTTGCCACAACTACAAAACCTGATATACAGATATTTTTAAGGCAAATTGCAGCTGCAAGAGCCGCATCTGCAAACGGTGTAGGAATTTTTGAACTTCAGTCGCTTTTTAGCGGAGGATATGACAGCGCGCTAAAACTCGGCGTGTTCAGACAGCCTGCAATTACAACGGAAGATACCGAGCAATCTGTAAACCTTATGTTTTCCGATATTTTAAGAAAGATCGATGACATATATTTAAAATATGGCGGCATGGATAATAAGGAGGCTCAGAAATATAAAGAACTCGTCAGGAACATTAAAGTTGATTTTAAAAATGATAAAGATGCGGCAAAAAGTGCAGGTTCAATTAAAAGTAACATTGAAGATTTAATTGATATAGTTGACAGCGATGAAACTCTAAATATGCAAGTAGCCGCGAAAATCAAGGCAGACCTTAATGCTGCGCTTAATATCTTAGAAGAATATATTTCAAATCATAGTTTTATGGCAAACCATAAAGTCAGGGAATTTCAGGCTGTGATACCGGTAAAGATGCTGAAGGAGGAAAAAGAAGCGCCTTTGAAGGCGAAAGCCGTATTTTGCGATAACAGCTCTGCCATTATGTATCTTGACAGCAGTCAATATAATATAATCACCAGCGATGCCCAAATAGCCGATATTGATGATGATGTCCTTAGAATCAACAAAAAAGGAAGAGCAACAGTCATAATCGAAATCTTGGATACCTTTAATTTTGACACTTACAAAAGTGCGGATAATAAGATAAGATTTACAGTAAATAAGAATAATAAAGATGTGGTAGCAAGTTCGGATTTAGGAAAACTGACCGCATCGGATGTAACTGATACACAAGCCGCCTTAAGCTTTACCGCAACGGTGGTTGATTCAGATATTGCAGGATATACGCTTTATCGCAATGGTAAAAAGATATCCGGAAATTTTGATGGAATTTTTATAGATGAAAACCTCCAGCCTGATACAATATACTATTATGAAATACGAGGTTTTGACGCTTCCGGGAAAAAGATATTCAGAAGCAATCAAACAACAATCAGAACAAAGGCAAAAGTAATGGAATAAGGATATTTGAAACTGGTGAATTTTTATGGATTAACAAGGTACTGATATTTCATTATATTTGGAGGCAGCGCTATGAATATTTTAGTGCTCAATGGCAGCCCGAAGGGGGAGCGAAGCAATACTCTCAAAATAACGAAAGCCTTTTTAAAGGGGCTTTGCAGCAAGCAAAGGCACAATATAGACATTGTGGAAATCAAAACAAAAAACATAGAGCCCTGCCGGGGCTGCTTTACCTGTTGGACAAAAACGCCGGGCAGATGTGTCATTAAAGATGACATGGAAGAGCTTATTAAGCAATATATCAAAGCAGATCTTATCATATGGAGTTTTCCGCTCTATTATTTTGGTATGCCGTCAAAAATCAAGGCTTTTCTTGACCGCATGCTGCCGACAAATTTACCATATATGAGCATAAACGAAGACGGGACAACGGGCCACCCTCCACGTTATGATTTATCACATCAACGCTATGTTCTTATTTCAACTTGCGGATTTTACACTGTAAAAAATAACTATGACGCACTTTTTCGCCAATTTGAGATTATATTTGGGGATAAACTGACGAAAATAATCTGTCCTGAAGGAGAACTTTTTTCTGTGCCTCAGCTTGACGGTAAAACTTCTGAATATTTATATTATGCAGAACAAGCAGGCAGAGAATTTGCAGAAACAGGGAAGTTTTCTGAGCTCACGCAAAATAAGTTAAATGAACTCATATTGCCGCCGAAAGTATTCGTTGAAACAGCAGATGCCAGCTGGCAGATTAACGAGCCTGCTAAAAACCGTAACCAAGATGATAAATCTTATAACTATATGCGGCAAATGGCTGCAGTATACAACCCGCAAAGCTATGCAAAAGATGCCGTGATTGAATTTCATTTTGCCGACATTAATAAAACATATCAGTTATGGCTCGAAAAAGAAAAGTGCATCCTGAAAACTGATGATTTTATGCCATATACTACACGAATTGAAACAACATTTGATTTATGGAATAAAATTTCAGAGGGAAAAGCAAACGGTGCAGCGGCAATGATGAAAAAACAGTGCAGAGTCTTAGGCGATTTTAATACAATGCTCAGAATGAATGATTATTTTGGCACAAAAAAATCTATTCCCAAGGCTGAACCTAAAACCAATATGAATATCCTTTTAATTCAATGGATAATCTTATGGGTATTACTTCCGATAAATAAAACATGGGCGGGTATTGCGGGGGTTATAGTATGCTCGATTATTCCGGTTTTAACATACAAATTCAAGCTGACAATATACGACAAAACAAGCATTATAATGGTTTCTGCTTTAAGTGTTTTAGCATTGCTTAACATAAGTTTAAAACTTATAGTTTGTTTATCCTACCTGCTGTTTGGGTTAATGTGGATTTTATCGTGCCTTGCCAAAATTCCGCTGACAGCCTACTATTCAAGTAATGATTATAATGGCGACGAAGCGTTTGCTAATCCGCTGTTTATAAAAACAAACAAGATTCTAACCTTAGCTTGGGGTATGTTATATCTAATTATTGCCATATACTCATATTTCTTAATGAGCAGTGCCGTGGCAAAATACATAGGACTAATCAATCTGCTCGCCCCCTTATTAATGGGGCTTTTTACAGCATGGTTTGCAAAATGGTATCCTGAAAGAATTGCAAGGGGGTAGGGAGGAATATATGACAAAGAAATTAGGCATAGTAACCTTTAGTGCAGCTGTCGGCAGATCTTACAAGGAAAATCTAGAAAAAGTTTTTGGTGACGATGTAGATATTTTTGATTTTTCTTTTGAGAATAATAATTTTGATAGCCAAAACATCATCAATCAGATTAAAAACTTGGATACAATTTTAATAAGTACATATTCACAATATGAGATGCTGAGGAATTATCTTACCGATGATTTTAATGTTGTAATAGCAAAGCTTACCCTTTCCAAAAAAGGCTATAATATTCTAAAATCCCTAACGGATGTAGACACAGCAATGCTAGTGAATTTGAGTCCGGAGATGGCTGCTGAAACCATAGGACTCTTATATCAACTGGGCTTTGATTATATTAAATTTATACCCGTTTATCCAAACATGGGAAAAATACCTAATATAGATGTTGCTGTTACTACAGGAGAAATGCGTTTTGTTCCCCAAAGAGCAAAACGGGTTTATGATTTAGGACATAGATTAATCGATGAAAGCACTATTGTAGAATTGTTTATAAATCTTGGATTGGAAGAATACTTAGCTAATAAAAGTGTGTCAGAATACTTTGATACTCTTGTGACGTATAACATAGGAGTAGAATATCTTTTAGGCAAGTCAAATGCACTAAAAAACCAGCTTGATGCTCTTTTGAGTCTTATGGATAAGGGCGTTATATATGCAAATAAGGACAATATAATTGTTTCTTGCAACGGCAATGCTGAAAACATTGTTAGAATTAATAAAATTGATATGCTGGGGAAAGCTGCAAATAAAATATTGCCGGAGATTGATTTTTCGGATAAACAAATAAAGGATAAGTTGGTCAAAATAAATGGTAAGTATATTAGTTTATCTTGCTATCCAATTTTAGAAAAAGATGGAAAGTATAATGGATCATATGCAATTATAGAGGACTTTCAATCCAAGGAAGATGCACAGAACAAATTAAGACTTCAGCTTATGAACAAGGGGCATGTGGCAAAATATACCATTGATCAAATCCTAGGAAATAGCTCTGAAATAGAAGAAGTTCGTAATTTAATCAAGAGAATGGCAAAATCAAAAGCATCGGTATTGATAACAGGTGAAAGCGGTACCGGAAAAGAGCTTGTAGCCCAAGCGATTCACAACCTTTCTAATAATAAAGATAAGCACTTTGTTGCTGTAAACTGTGCTTCATTTAATCCTTCCCTTCTTGAAAGCGAACTTTTTGGATACGAAGCAGGGGCTTTCACCGGGGCATCTAAAAGTGGCAAAAAAGGAATTTTTGAAATGGCTAATAATGGTACATTGTTTTTAGATGAAATCGGAGAGATGCCCATAGAATTACAGGCAAAACTCTTAAGAGTAATTGAAGAAAGAGAAATAATGAGAGTAGGCGGCAGTGAAGTTATAAAAGTGGATATGAGGATTATTGCTGCGACAAATTTAGATTTAGAGGAACAAATTCAAAAAGGTCTTTTCAGAAAAGATCTTTATTACAGACTTAATGTGCTGCCGATTTATGTTCCGCCTTTAAGAGATAGGAAAGAAGATATAGAAGTTCTAATTGAATATTTTAAGAACAGCATGCATGGAAACTTTGTGATAACAAAAGAAACTATGAATGCTTTGAAAGAATATAATTGGGATGGAAATATCCGAGAGCTGATTAATTGCGTAAGGTATCTGGATAATCTGGAAAAATCTAAAATCGAAATAGATGACTTGCCTTATCATATTAGAAGAAGAATTAGCAATGAAGTCAGGAGAGATTTAAAATTTGATCAATTAGATGAGATACTTGAAGATGAAAAGTGCTTAGTAGTGTTAGAAATACTTCATGAAGCGTTTCTTAATAGAGAAAAATTAGGAAGGAAGACAATAAGCCAAAAGGCATATAATAAAAGATTCAATCTTTCAGAATATGATGTTAAAAGTGTATTAAAGAAGTTATCCTATTACGAGCTTACAAATTCATCAAGAGGAAGAGGCGGAAGCACGATTAGTCCAAAGGGGATAGAATTTCTTGAAGCTCTTAAGAAACTAAATGCCAATTAATAGGGTTTGCAGGTAAAACTAAAAGACTAATAACCCTGTTCATATTTTATAAAATTGTTTTTTAAACTGTCAAATCTAAAATCTATCTTTAGAACAACAGCCTTCGGGCTGTTGTTTGAATATAAAACGCAAAAATTTCTAATGGCACACAACTTGCATTATTTATAGAAATAAAACTTATTGAAATAAAACAAGGAGGAATAATTCATGCAAACAGAAAAATCTAAAAAAAGAGGTGCTCTCGGAAGCTATAGGTTTATCATTCTCTTAATTGTTGGAATTGTTACAGGCTGCATTATTGGATTGATATTTAAAGAGAAGGCAGTAGTATTAAAACCCTTTGGAGAACTATTTCTAAATTTGATGTTTACAGTTGTAGTTCCTCTTGTCTTTTTTAGCTTGTCAAGTTCGATTGCGAAAATGACAAATATGGAAAGATTAGGAAAAATCTTAAAACACTCGCTTATATTTTTTGTGATCACTGGAATCATCGCTTCTATATTTATAATAATAATTTTAACAATTTTCCCTCCTGCTCAAGGAATAAATATTTCTTTAGGAGAATATGAGAAACCAGAAGAAATTAACTTTTTGACCCAGATAGTGCAAGCAGTTTCGGTAAATGATTTTAATCTTATACTTTCTAAAAAAGCCATGTTGCCGCTTATAATTTTTTCTATTGCACTTGGGTATTGCATAAGGTTGGTGATAAAGGACAGCAAAGACAATCCTGTAATTACATTTTTTGACACTATGTCAGAGGCGTTTATGAAGATGATAAATCTTATTATGCTTTATGCACCAATAGGCTTAGGAGCTTATTTTGCCGCATTGGTAGGGGACTATGGCACGAACTTGATTGGAGCATACAGTAGAGCCATTATAATGTTTTTTCCTATTTGCATATTGTATTTTCTAATAGGTTTTACCGCTTATGTCTACTACGCAGCCGGGATGGAAGGTGTTAAAGTTTTCTATAAAAATATATTCCCTGCAGTTGTAACATCTCTTGCGACCCAAAGCTCCATTGCAACCTTACCTACTAATCTATCCATAACTAAAAAAATCGGAGTAAAGGATGATATAAGCAGTATAATTCTTCCATTAGGAGCTACGATTCACATGGACGGCACTGTGCTTACCAGCTTGATGAAAATAGCATTTTTATTTGGGATTTTTGGTTTGGACTTTAAGGGAATTGGTGTATGGACAACAGCAACACTTCTTTCTATTTTGACGGGTGTAGTGCTGAGCGGGATTCCAAGCGGAGGAATGATGGGAGATATAATGATAGTAAGTTTTTATGGATTTAACCAGGAAGTTCTCCCTATTATTGTAACTATCGGCTTACTTACAGATGCTATCGCGACAATGATAAATTCAACAGGGGATACTGTAGTATGCATGATGGTAAGTCGAACCGTTGATGGCAAGGATTGGCTTGAAAAAGCAAAATTGCAAAAAGCAGTTGATGTAGTTGAATAATAAAAAATGGATCGAGGGATTTGAATGTATAATTTTGATGAAATAATTGACAGAAGAAACACAGATTCAGTAAAGTATGATGAAATGGATATAAATTTTGGAAGAAATGACTTAATGCCATTTTGGGTAGCTGACATGGATATAAAATCACCGGATTTTGTAATATCTACTATAACAAAAAGGGCTCAACACGGGATCTTTGGATATACGAGAAGACCGGATCAGTTTTATGATGCTATAGTAAAGTGGTTAAAACTGCGGCATAATCTGGATGCTGCAAAGGAAAATATAGAGTATGCACCCGGAGTAGTTTTTGCTCTGAACATGATGGTAAGAAAGTTTACGCAGGAAGGAGACAAAGTTATCATACAAACTCCTGTATATTATCCGTTTTTTAATGTAATAAAAGGAAGCAATAGACAAATTGTAGAAAATCCACTAGTAGTCAAAGATGGTAAATATACAATGGATTTTGATGACCTAGAGAAGAAGGCATCTGATCCGGCCTGTAAAATGCTTATATTGTGCAGCCCTCATAATCCAGTTGGGAGAGTTTGGAGCAGGGAAGAGTTAGAGCAGCTTGGAGAAATATGTTTAAAAAACGGAGTGCTTGTAGTCTCTGATGAAATCCATTTCGATATTGTATTTAAAAATAGTGCTCACGTACCGTTTGCCAGCATATCCGAAAAATTTAAAATGAATTCGATAACTTGTACTGCACCTAGCAAAACATTTAATATCGCAGGTCTTCACAGCGCATATTGTATTATATTTGATAATGAGAAAATGAATGCATATAAAAAAGAGTTAAGTTTATTGGATCTTAACAGGTCAAACGTATTTAGCAGAGTAGTAACTCAGGCTGTATATGAACAGGGGGCAGAGTGGGTAGACGAGCTTATAGAATATCTTGAGGGCAATGCGAATTTTGTATATGATTATATAAATAAAAACATAAAGGGAATAAGACCCACAAAAATGCAGGGAACTTATCTTATGTGGCTTGATTGCAGGGGGCTTGGCTTAAATGAAAAAGAAATCGATAAATTATTTGTGGACAAAGCAGGTTTAGCACTTGATAGCGGATACTGGTTCGGAGAAAATGGAAGGGGATTTATGAGGCTTAACCTAGGCTGTCCAAGAGCATTGCTTGAGAATGCGATGGAAAAGCTAAAAAAGGCGACCGTGGAAGTGATTTAACATTGTGATACCATTTATATGCTTCAAATACCTCTTGAGTTTTGCTTTATCAAGAGGTATTTGAAGAACCTATAATTTACTTTACTGTCAAGAAGTTAATTCGTTACATATAATACTTCTTCTGGCGCCATATCTGTTTTTGCTTTAAAATAATGTTTGTGCAAAATTATATCTATAAATAATCCACTAGAGTATCCTCTATCGGTTGCAGCCACAAATCTGAAGGAGTATACGGAATTTCAGGTAGCAAGATATAAGAAGGGTGGTCGCTATCTCGATATATTTTATAGCTTGTTGTTGCATTCGAAGGAATGACATTCATATTGCCAACCTTACCTATCCAGGTTTCTTTATGACATTCATTAGGGCACATACTGGTAATTTCAAGTTCTAACATATGACCCTGAGGAATAACAATGGCAGTGGGATTTATTTCGATTACATATTCATTTATTTCTCCGGGTTTTACAGGTATAGAAACCGAATTGTTATGAACAGGTGAACCGATAGTTGATTTTTCAACATTTAACGGATGCGATGCCCTAAGCGCTCCATAGCGAGGCAGCGGCATCCGGGAACCATCAGGCAAAACATCATACAGGTTAACAATGAAATTTGCATCTGTTGTATCTATGGAGGCAAATAAATGTAATTCTATAGGACCTGTAAACTCTTTTTGATGTGGAAAAGGCGATGTTCGGTAAGTGAGCTTATTTACCTCGGTCGAAACAGACGGTGGCAAATGAGTAAACCCATCAGGCGGAAGATTGCTGTCAGGTTCGCTGTCCCAGCGCAACCTTCCAAAAGAACGTAGGTACAGCTTTTTCCATTGAGTTCTTGCCAAAGGCCATTCATGCTCATAACGTACGCTTGAATTTATTATACTTATTTTATATAAAGGTTCATCCATGATTCCTGTGTCAATACCTTTAAGCCACATATCATACCAACGCAGACATTCTTCATTTAATGCACGGTATGGAAGCTCTAAGCCGTCATAACCCTCTAACACTCCGAGACGCTTTGGACAATTCAGACGTTTGTCATTCATTGCAGAAAAGATAGGTGCGCTCCATCTGCCCATCGGAGACCATGCGCAATGCAAATAAACCGGGACTTTTACTTTTTCATAAATTTGATTGGCGGATCTTTGACGCCAATATTCTCCGTCTAGTGGATGCAATAAATAGTCAAGAAAGAAAGTATGATATGTCGGAGGCCAAGTTGTTAAAATTTTAGTAAAATATGAATTTACAGCAATATCCGGATCTTTTAAGCGCTCTGTCATCATTTGCCTTACTTTTTCCTCGCCATACATTTTTATTGACCAGGGCATGGGCTTATTAGAAGGACAAAGTTCCCAATAAATACTCATATAGGTGGAGCCTACTCCGCCGTAGTATCCATGCTGGTAATAGTCATCTACAAAAGAACACGGCATTATACATTTTAAATGTGGTGGCTGTTTTGCAGCAGCTAAAATCTGTATAATACCAAAATAAGAATAGCCTATCATGCCGACATTGCTGTCACACCAGCTTTGAGCTGCTATCCATTCTATGACATCATAAATATCTTCTTGTTCTTGAGGGTTGTATACGCCATAGAATACGCCTTCGGATTTACCAATACCTCGAGGGTCTGGAATAACATAAACATAGCCTCTTGAGACAAAATAATCTATATCGCCAGCTTCAAGACTATGATCAAACAGCAATGATTCCGGAGGTATCGCGCCTCTTTTAATGCCTTGTATGGTTTTACCATAAGCAGACCATGCAAGCAGTGCCGGACAAGCCTTAGCGCCCACTGGCACATAAATATCAGTGCAAAGTCTTGTGCCATCGCGCAAAGTAAGCCAGACATCTTCAATTTTCTGTACCTTGTAAATAGGTTTGGATAATTTATCAAGATTTTTGGTATACCTCTTATCCCAGTAATGAGGTAGAACATCAAGACCCAAGTATTCAGACAGAAGTTTTGACATAATAATTTCCTCCTAGCATTATTAAATAAAATTCACCATAATACTTACTATCAAAATTGAAATTGTATTTACTATCAACATAGTTCCGGTATTTAAGATCGGAAAAATCTGCTTTGCCAAATATTCCTTTTCTGAATCGCTTTCAGCAAGCTTTGCCACGTTTTGTAAAAGCATTTCATTTACAGGAAAACCCATCATACAATTGGCCATCAAGGCAATTCCACGATATGAACTATAACCAAATAACCTGCCCGCAGCAATTCCGCATAGTATAAGCACTAGCGTAGAAACAGAAAAGACAAAAATTATTGGACCAAACAATGATAAAATACTATCCAAGGGAGTATTTGCAAGAGTATTTGCCATGAGTCCCATAAGACCCATAAGCAGCAAACCGAAAGAATCAGATTTGTTTAAAGGTGCCTTATCCAAAAAACCTAATTGAGCAAAAATGAAACCAATGCATAGGGCTATTACATTAGTGTTTAATTTGCATGGTGTAAGAAATTCGGTATATAAGTATTTACTAAAAATATTGACAATCATAATAGTTCCAAGATAGTAGGCCGGAGTCTTATATGCAGAAGGGACCTTTTTGCATAAACCATTGATATGAAGTAAATTTGACCTTTTATTGTTCTCTATAGGATTAAAAGCACATGTTTCGTCTTCGCTGTCATTGTAATTATTTAAAATAATTTTTGCCTCTTTTTTAAGCGCCCATGTCACAACAGGTACTGAAAAAAGACCTTGAAACATGAAAATCATCCATGGATAGACTGAAAGTTCGGGGTGGGTACTTTTGACGGAATAAGATGCAATGGCACAAGAGGCTCCGCTGCCTAAAACTGGACCAGGAGAAAGCAATGATAACTTTTGCCCTAAAATGCCTTTTGTGCAGAGTGCCAAAATGCATGTAAGTATTAGCGAACCTAAGATACAAGCTATGGCGTCTGTAGAATGCTCTTTTAGAAAACTGATATCAATCATGGTAGCATTGTGAATAACAAAAACATTAAAAGCAATAGTTCCTACGGCGGTCATATTTGAATTTACCACAAAATCTTTAGGGATAATATTTAAAGCAAATCCGATTATGCAAAATATCCCCATAATCAGCGGCATTGGCACGAGAGAGTGAAGACGAACTGCCAATGCCTGGGAGGCAAAAACAATAATTAAAAAAATAAAAAAACTCAATTCAAAGGACCAACTCATTACATGTACTCCTTTGTGCTATAAGCGGCGTATCTAAGTATATCTAAGCATGAGATAATGAAGATACGCCGCAATTTAAAGTTATTTTTAGTGCGTTCCGCCGCTTACAGTGCCGGCTGCAACAATATTGTCTTCTACAACTGACTGAAGCCATAATTCATCAGGACTTGAAAGTATATAAGGCATAAGAATGTAGGATTGATAATGATTATCCCTGTAAATTTTATAATTGATTGTATTACTGCTTGGAATTGGTCCAAGATGACCCATTTTACCTTGCCAAGCGCCGGCTTGAGGAGGATAATTGTCCATTGCTTTAATTTCCAGTTCAAGCGAGGTGCCGGGATCGAATACCATGCCTATGGGATTGATTTCTATTACATACTCATTTATTTGGCCTGGCGTTACTGGGTAGCGCTTTGTGTAATCGTGGACCGGCCTTCCGATTAGACTTTTTTCTTCATCCAGCTTATAGCAGGCTTTAAGATAACCTGCCCTACATACAGGCATCCTACTGCCATCTTGCAAAATTTGCCAGACCTTGCAGATAAAATTAGCATCAGTGCTGTCAATAGCAGCAAATAAATGGAGTTCAATCGGACCGGTAAATTCAGTAGGCTTATTAAAACGATTCGTTCTATACACTAATGATTCTACATCGGTTGTAATATGCGGAGGGCGGTGAGTGAAGCTGTCCGGAGGAAGATCACTGTCAATTACAGGATCCCAGCGAAGCTGGCCAAATGGGTGCAAGTACAGCTTTTTGTATTCAGTTCTTGCTAGTGGATATTCATACTCATACCTATAACCCCTACCCATGATGTTGAGTTTTATAGGAGGTTCTTCAGTAATGCCTGTATCAATTCCCTTCATCCAATGGTCATACCATCGCAGCATTTCCTCATTCATAAAGCGATAAGGTAATTCCAAGCCGTTATAATCTTCCATCACGCCGCAGCGTTTATACACGCTTAGCTCAGAAGAATTCATGGCGTTAAATACTGGCGCAGTCCATCTTCCAGAAGGAGCCCAACCACATTTTAAATATATTGGAACTTTTATTTTGTCATACTTATATTTAACTGAACGGGGGCGCCAAAAATCATCTTCCTGGGGGTGCAATAAATAATCTAAGTAAAAAGTGTGATATTTAGGCGGCCATACATTGAAAATTTTATTAAAATAAGAGTTTATAGCGATATCTGGATCTTTTTGAATTTCACAAATAAGTTCTTTCATTTCTTCTTCAGACATCATTTTGGTTGTCCAAGGTACCGGATTATTAGAAGGGCAAAGTTCCCAATACATATTCATGTAAGTATTTGCAACTCCCCCGTAGTATCCATGCTGATAATAATCATCTGTGTATGACAAAGGCATAATACATACGAGATGCGGGGGCTGAAGAGCTGCTACAAGGGCTTGTATAATTCCAAAATATGAATATCCCATTAAAGCAACTTTGCCATTACAATACTTGCAGACAGTACCTGCCCATTCCACAGTATCATAACAGTCTTCTTGTTCCTGAGGATTATAGATGCCGAGAAACTCACCTTCAGATTTCCCGATTCCACGGGGATTGGGGATTATAAAAGTGTAGCCTCGTGTGACAAAAAATTCCATGTCACCTGCTTCGAGACTATGGTCAAAATAATTAGAAGAGCTGGGCAATGAGCCATGCCGCATAACCTGCATTTCTTTACCGTAAGCAGACCATGCAACCAAAGCCGGCGCCTGATCGATTTCTGCCGGATGATATATGTCGCAGTATATCTTGCATCCGTCACGAAGTATTACAGGTACATCTGCTTCTTTTTTAATACTGTATTCAGGCTTAGAAAGTTTATCTAAGTCTTTCGAATATCGCCTGTCCCAGTAAACTGGACACTTGCTTAAGCCTGTAATTTCTTTAAACTCCTTTAATTTCATTGTAACTATGCCTCCATGAAGATATTTTATAAAACTATTATAGCTGTTGGATTAGGTGTCGTCAGTCAGATATGCGACATAAGTCGGAATGTTATAAAAAAAGTATCTCCTTTTAAAAAATTAAGAGATACTTAAAAAAATTAAATGTTCAATTTGAAATATCGGAAATTATTTTAATTCACTATCGACAATGACATCCATCAGCGCGTCACGATTTTTAACACTTATACTTCCACGCGATGTTAAAATCCAACCTTGCTTACGCCACTGCCCTAGTATGCTTGCCACTGTTTGCCGTGCCATTCCGGACGATGCTGCAAGTTCGTCTTGAGTAACATTTATCTTTATATTATCGCCTTCGGTATCTTTGTCATTTGCTAGTTGAATTATCGTAAAAGCAAGCCTGCCTTCAGCGTCTAAGTGCATAGCATTTACAAATTTTTCACATGAATTATTTAAACGGTCTATCAACTGGCTAATGATATGCTGTAAAATCTTAGGCGTGCTCCATGCCAATTCCAAAAATTTTTCCTTAGAAAATGAATAGAGAGTGCTGTTTTCCATGGCAACCGCAGTGCAAGTGTAAGGTTCATCAATCAGCATGCCCATTTCACCAATATAATCGCAAGCCTTTCTGGTTTTTACTATAATATCAACACTTGAACCATATCTAACAAATTCAGCTATGGAACCTTTTCGTATAATATACATCCAATTAGATGGTTCGCCCTTTTGGAAAATGATACTTCCTTTTCTAAAATGGTGAACCTGGCTATTTTCGGCCGCTCTTTTTAAATTTTTAAGTTCAACACCTTCAAATATTGGCGTTTTTGCTATAAAAACTGCAATTTCTTCATTTTTTAGTTTTTTATCAAAGCCATTTGCAAGCGATGGGAAATTATATTCCAATCATACACCTCCTCCCCTAACCAATCCCGAAGAATACCAACTTAAAAATTATCTATAAACATCATATCATACACTAAAAAATTTTCAATTGAGCAATCTTCTCAATAATGTTAAATTTTATATTATTGTCTCCTAGCTGACAGATGTAAAATACTAAGTATTATAAAATAAAAATAAATTATCCGTAAATTATTAAAGGGGGAGTGAATAGTGTGAATGAAGTAAAGAAGATGTCACTTTTTTCCTGTGTGATGATGGGCATAGGCAGTATAATTGGCGCTAGCATATTTGCGACAACGCCTATAGCAATTAAGATCATAGGTGGTAATGGAATTGTCTTGGGATTTATCTTAGCTGCTATTTTTGTTTTTCTAAAAACGCTTCCTGAAATGGTGCTAATTTCTGTTCTGCCAGCAAATGGGGCATCTTATATGCATCTTACTCGTCTTGTTCATCCATATTTGGGAATTATCCATGCATTCAATCAGTTAGCTATTGGCCCTATGAAAGTTGCTACGATGGCACTTACATTTTCAACCTATTTTGCAATGCTCTTTCCGTCAATACCCGAGGTTCTGATAGCGGTTGTTATTACGATAATTTTCACAATTATTACTTGCTATGGTATCCAAATATCTGCATGGGTCCAAAATGTATGTGTATTTGTGCTTTTGGCGGCAATCGGCACTTATATTTTCGGTGGTTGGGGCCATACAGTGGTATCTCTTAAGGAGGTTATTACATCAACATTTGAACTTACCAAAATGTGGGCGGCTATGGGTATTATGCATGGCAGTTTGATAGGAGCTAACGCTCTTATGTATATTGCCGATGAAATTGAAAACCCAGGCAAAAATATCCCTATAGCTTTTTTAATAAGCACATTTTTAACAGCTATTATTTATGCATCTATGGCTTATGTAACAATTGGCGTGATGCCAGATTTTTATAAAATTGATAACCTGGCAACTGTCGCAGGCAAATTTATGAGTCCTGGCATGCTGACATTCTTTATAGCGGGTGGAGCTCTCTTAGCAGTTGTAACGAGTATTAATTCATGTATTTTAATGTTTTCACGTTCCCATTTTGCTGCTGCAAGAGACGGCTTATTCCCTGAAAGCATTATGAAGCTTAATAAATACAATGCTCCGGCAAATTCTATTTGGTTAAATTCTCTTATTGCAATTTTGGCAATGGTTTTCGGTTTTAATTTAACCGATGTGATCAATATAACATCCATACCCGGATTGCTGCTTAGTCCAATTATATTCGCTTCGATTTTTATGCTGCCGAAGTATTTTCCAAATTCATACAAGACATCTTTTCTAAGGATTCCTCATTGGATAAACTGTGTAATTGTTTTTGTTGCCTCGGCTCTTTGTCTCGTCATGGGAAGCTCTGTTTTGGCTCAAATGAAACCTAAGAATTATCTGCTCATGGTGGGATTTTATATTGCTGCTGGTACTTATACTTACTTCAGGATTAGATATCTTAAAAATAAAGGCGTAGATATGGTTCAAAACATGAAAACGCCATATCAGCCGTGGCTTGTTCGCGAAGAAGCCGCTAAAAAAGAGCTAGCTAACAAAAACTAGTCAAATCGTGCCTAAATACATTTTGTAAGGCTAACAAGCTAACATGAAAAGGTGACGAAGCAGCCAAATTTAAAGCTTTATGTGATAAAGAAAGTAAAATAAAACCCTCCCCAACTAATAAAAATTTAAGGGAGGGTTTTATGGTTAGAGGTATTGCAAAATTATTTTATAGATTCTGCAATTTTTATAAGTTCATCTTTGGCAATTTCGCCTCTGCCTACCAGCATATAAATTACGCCATTATATTCCCAGTCAAGATTACTATCATCATACAGGACGGCGTCTACACCGTTTATTTTTAATTCTTCAATCTTAACCGCATCTGTCACATATCCTGCATCTTCCTCGGCAACTCTCTGCTGCATGTAGATAAATTTCCCCGTTTCTTCATTTGCAAAATACAGTCCTACGACTTTGCTATTTTCTACGACGCCATTTTCGTCTTTAAAAAATTCTGCCTCTGTAAATTTATAACCTTCAGGTAAATAACTTGGAAGCTTGATATCAAAACAGGTATAATTATTTAATTGGTTGGGGTCTTTTATTATCAGACACTCGTCGGCCCTAGCCTTCTCGTGCTCGCTTTTAGTTACTATATCTCCATCTGAATCAATGTAAGCGATTCTTTCGCCATCAACGGTATATATTTCGTCGGCATGTTCAGTTGAAAGCACTTCTAATGGATTGCCATCCTTATCAAAAATCTTGCCTTTTAATTTATCGGGGACAGGCACTGATTTTATGTCAGAAGGTTCACTTTCTAGAATTGTTATATGTCCAAGGGATATAGTCCTTACTATCTTGTCAACTACTCCTTGGGCAAAAGATGTTTGCATCAAGGAAAATCCCAAAACACATACAAGCGCAAATGACGCAACTTTAGTGACAATACTTTTAGTTTTATTTGACTTTTTCAAAGTATCTTCTCTCCCTTTTTGTTCATTAATATTTCTCAAAACTCTTTCAAAGACTTTTTGTTTATCGCTGTCCTTGCTAAAATCCTTATCTGCCATTGTTTTACCCAATTCCAAAAGCTTAATGTATTCTTCAGATTGCTTACTGTCTAATCGCTTTATGCCCTTTAAATAAGCATCTATGTCCGTAGAAAACATGTCTTCAAGTCTCTTTTTCTCCAAGATTATCCCATCCTTTCTAATTCTTTTTTCAATTTCTTCATAGTGCGAAAAAGTATCACCCCGACATTGTTTTCTGTAAGACCTAACACCTTTGAAATTTCTACATTTTTTAAACCTGCACCGAATTTAAGTGCTACTATGCTTCTTTCTCTTTCATCTAAAATACTTAGGGCCTTTAAAAGTTCATCATTGGTTTCAGCTATTTCCACAATATCTTCAGGAGTTTTTTTCTTTGATATTAAATTCTTGATTGAATCAATAGGTAAGAATTTACGGTTTTGCAGGTTCCTGAAATAATCATTTACTGTATTTCTGGCTATAGCAAATAGCCATACTTCGAAAGGAGATTTAGTTTCATCATAGGTATTTATCTTAATCATTACTTTTTCAAATATTTGGCTGGTTAAATCTTCTGCCGTATAGTATTGATTTACTCGATAGTATACGAAGTTAAACACCTTTTTGTAATAAGTTTCAAAAATATAGGTAAATTCTTTTTCCATGTCTAATAATTCCGGAATTTCTCTTTTAGATTGAGCATCGATTAAAGCGAGCTTCGGCAAATTTTTGTTCTCCTCCTCCCAATCAATTTTTACTTAGCTAAGTAAGTCTTTCTATATGTTAATACGAATAATATTTAATTTCATTACAAAAAGAAAATAATTTGTTGGCAAAGATTGCAACTCAAAGCACGGCATCGATGAAAATGATATATTAAAAATGACGTAAGGCATGATATATAAAACTAAGCTTTATACTGAAATTGCAACCTATATCGATATAAAAATATAGATTGTTTTCGATTTTATGTCACAAAACCGTTATTTGAATTGTTATAAGGGTACAGTCGACTGATAAAAAGTGAAAGGAGATAATGGATGAGTGATACAGATCTGGGACAGCGGTTTGCCGCCGGTGGAGAGGATGAGCTGGAAGAAGTAATCAATCTCTATGGTGAAAAACTTCTTCGCTATGCAACTGCCATCCTGTGTGATTACCATGAAGCGGAAAACGTGGTGCAGGATGTTTTTCTTTCAGCTTATCAAAACCGTAAAGCTTTTGACGGCAAAAATCTTTCCGCATGGTTGTATAAAATTACATATAATCGCAGTCTAAACCAACTAAAAAAGCGTAGAATTTTATGTTTTAGTGAAATCCGTGCCCAAGCAGTTTCGCCTATAGATGATACAAGTCTAAGTGACGAGACACTTTGTGCCCTACGGCGACTTAAACCAAAAGAACGGGCCCTGCTTTATGGGCGGATAATGGAAGAATTGAGCTATGAAGAACTTTCCCAACTGTTAGGGTGTTCTCCTACTGCTTTGCGCAAGCGATACGAGCGGGCAAAAAATAAGCTGGCGGCCTACCTGACCGCCGGGCAATATGGAAAGGAGACAAAACATGAGTACATTTGATAAGAACGAACAAGATATACATGATGCACTTTCGCAAATCACTGTTGATGAAAGCAAGCTTGCCGAACAGGTTAAAAGGCGATTGAATGAAGAAGCTTCTAACACCATACAGCGCCGAATGCGCCAGCCTATGACTGCAGCTATAGCGGTAGTTATGTCAGTGATGCTGTTTGTCACGGTGGCAGTTGCAGCTCAGGGTGGTTTTGATTGGTTTATCAAAAGATTCAACCCATCCTTTGGCGAGATTGCAGAACCTGTTGAGGCATATTGTGAAGATCAGGGAATCCGTATGGAAGTCATTGGCGCACAAAAGTATGACAATATGGCGGTTGTTTATCTGTCGCTTCAAGATATAAGCGGACAAAACCGACTGACTGAGCAAACCGATTTCCAGGACGGGTTTACCGTGAAAATGAATACGCAGGCGCAAGAGGAAGCAAAGGGCCAAACAGACGAAATTGTCGCCAGCTTCGGCTATGGGCAAAAAATGCTCTACTTTGACGAGGAAACCAATACCATATATTATGAATTCACTATTACAGCCGATGCGGATTCACCGCTGTCCGATCCGTTGGAATTAGGCAGCTTTCTTATATATTTTGATAAAAGGTCATATGAGGAGCCGATTTCTATATCCCTGTCGGACATTAAGGAGGCTGAAACTGTATCCATACGCAGAGGCCAGATTTGGGGCGGCTCAGACTTGCCGGACGACCTCGTTTGGGGCAGGGGCAGCTCAGACTTACCGGACGACCTTGACGAACTGACAACGGTCCTTGCTCCCGGCAATTATGCTCCCATGCCCCACGGGGAAGCCGACCAATGGATTTCAAACATTGGTATTATCGATGGAAAACTGCATGTTCAGACAGGCAAGCTTCTTCATAAAGAGTTCGGCAGCACAGACCCCAATCTAAATCTTAAAACCCCAGACGGTTACTTCATTAACCCGGACTATGTATTGGATCTTTACGGCGATAAGGACTGCCGCCTGCTAGACTTGGAAGAAAGCGACTACGGGGATGCGGCATATAGATACGAAGAAGCTATCTTTTCTATAGACACCGAGGAACTTGATGGCTATAACCTTTGCTATGCCGGCTCGGTTTATTCCGGTGTAAAAGGCCGGTGGAAGGTAGCTGTAAATCTGAGTGACACAAGCCGCAAGATGCGCATCATTACAAATGATATTCCTGTTGAAGGCCATCTCTTTGAGCATATGACCCTTAGTCCTTTGGGACTTCAAGTCATCGGTTCCTATACTGGGGAAGAGTGTATGGCAAGCGGAATGTCTATGGCAGTTGAGACTGCCGATGGCGTTATTCCACTACATGGCGGCGGGGGAAGTCTTAATTCCCAAAAAAAGACCTTTAATTTGCACTGGAACACAGAAGCTCCGCTTGACGTTGCCACAGTTACTGCTGTCATTATAAACGACACCCGTATTCCGGTTCAATCAAACTAAAATGTACGGGGAAAATTGTAGTTTGCTTGACGGTATAAGAAATGAATAATATTATATAACTACATTGACTATAAAGAACGCTGGCTTGCGACAGACGGATTTGTGCGAAAGTTAATGGTAAATCCGGGCATTATTAAAGGGAGGCTGTGTTATGAAACTGGCAGAGGCGTTAATATTAAGATCAGATTTGCAAAAGAGAATAGAACAACTTAAAAATAGGTTAAGAAATAATGTAATGGTTCAAGAAGGCGAAAAGCCAAGTGAAGAACCGGAAGTTCTATTAGAGGAATTGGATGATTGCCTATTAGAATTGACAGATATTATTAAACGAATAAATAAGACAAACAATGCAACAAAGTTTAACAAAGAATGGACTTTAGCGGACGCATTAGCGGAAAGAGATAAACTGTGGGAAAAAAGATTAGTTTTATCACATATAACTGAGGCAGCCAGTGTAAAGCAAGATAGATATTCCAGAACTGAAATTAAATATATTAGTGTGGTAAATGTAAAAGAACTGCAAAAACAAATAGATAAATTGTCAAAAGAGTATAGAGAGCTTGATACTAAAATTCAAGGATTGAATTGGACTATAGACTTAATCTAAACAAAGTCGGTAGCTGTAAATTATAAAGGTGAGTACAAACCTTATAACTAGGTCAAAGTTATACTGCTGGTGGCTTTGGGGCAAAGCCGGTGGTTCGATTCCACATATAACAACTTAAGCCCATAAATGTTACACCAGTACAAATAGATTGTTATTGTTACTACCATGTACTAATTTATAATTTAAAGCGAGGGTGGGTAAGGGGAATCTAGAGCATCAGATGTTCTATTAGAGCTGTAAACGAATTGTTTGTTCGTTTATGGCTTTTTTATTTCAAAATCATGGACAAAATCGAGGCTTTGAAAGAAAAAAACCATATATCTATAAATGTCATCTTTTAAAATAAGAGCAGATGCATATACTTTTTTGTTCTACAATTTACAAAGGCGATGACGATAGCTATGAAGCTAAACTGCTTTACAAGGATTACAAGGCGTCAATGCTTAAAATAGCCAATGCCTTTTAAGGGATAAAGGCCTGGCAGAAAATGCAGCACATCAACTGTTCATAGAGGTCTTAAAAAATTTACCCTAATTTTAAATTTTAAAGGATGCAGCTGATACTGAAAATAAATTCTATAATTATAATCAGTTTACTTGATACTAAATTTCTGGTAGTTTTGCAGGATTTTTACTATTAATATAGAATACTTAAATAAGTGTTAATAATAAAATTGATATGGAGGTAAAAATTTATGAGTTCATTTGATTGCTTATTAAAACCCATAAGGATTAACAGAATGGAGCTTAAAAACAGAATAGTTATGCCACCTATGGGTACAATACTTGCTAATGAAGACAATAGTGTATCGGAAAGAAATATAGAGTATTATGCAGCACGAGCAAGAGGTGGTGCTGCTTTGATTGAAACTGAAGTAACGGAAATAGACTCGTACACAGCAGATCCGGGGATGTTAGGCATATACGATGATAGGCTGATTCCGGGATGGGAGAAACTTGCAAAAAGGATACATAAAGAAGGTTCTAAACTATGTGTCCAATTACATCATCCCGGGCGCCAAGCATCTTATCAGGGCATTAAACCGCCGAAGGCGCCATCTAAGATATCATGCCCCCTTTGCCAAGATATTCCTTCGGTAATGACAGAAGAAGAAATATACCAAGCAATAGACAACTATGCGCAAGGAGCAAGGAGGGCAAAGGAAGCAGGACTAGATGCTGTAGAAATACATGGGGCACATGGCTATTTAATCGCTCAGTTTATGTCGGCTTATTCAAACAGGAGAAGTGATAAATGGGGCGGTGATCTTGAAGGCAGGATGAGGTTTGCAATAGAGATAATAAAAGCTGTCAGAAAAGAAGTGGGACCGGATTTTCCCATTATATTTAGATATTCTGCAGATGAAAGAGTGTGGGGAGGCAGAAAAGTAGCTGAATCTGTAGCGATTGCGCCTATGCTAGTAGAAGCTGGAGCAGATTGTCTTAGCATATCTACCGGAGTCTATGACAATCTATTTTCATATCTCATAGCTCCAATGGGAGTTGAGCCGGGACTTAATGTGGAAGCTGCCGCTAAAATCAAAAAAGCTGTAAATGTGCCGGTAATCGTTGTAGGAAAGTTAAATGATCCGTATATAGCAGAAAGTGTATTGGAAAACAATAAAGCTGATATTATTGCTATTGGCAGGGGCTTGATTTGCGATCCTGAATTGCCAAATAAGATTAAAGATGGAAAAATCGATGATATACGCTGGTGTATATCTTGCAATCAAGGCTGCATAGATAAACTTTTAATGACGGGCGGAGGAGTTTCCTGCCTTATGAATCCGGAAGCAGGAAGAGAGGCTGAAATAAAGAGAGAAAAGGTTGAAAATCCTAAAAAAGTTCTTATTGCAGGGGGCGGACCTGCCGGCCTTGAAGCAGCTCTTACGGCATCATCTAAAGGTCATGAAGTTATCCTTTGCGAAAAATCAGGAGAACTAGGAGGCCAATTCCTTCTTGCATGCGTGCCTCCGGGTAAACAGGAAATATCCCGCGGATTAAAATATTTTGTAACTCAGGTTGAAAAAAGCAATATAGATGTGAGGCTGAATACTGAGGTTACTAAAGATTTGGTAAAAGAATTAAAACCAGACGCAGTAATAGTAGCCACTGGCGGCAAACCTCTAATACCAAACATCCCCGGAATTGATAAAGAAAATGTTGTGACTGCCAAGGATGTGTTGGAATTTAACAAAGTAGCAGGTAAAAATGTTTTGGTAATAGGCGGTGGAATTGTTGGTTGTGAAACAACTGATTTATTACTAGAGTATGGACGTAAGGTTACGATTGTGGAAATGTTAGATGACATAGCAAAAGATATTGGTCTTGGTCCTAAATACTTCTTAATGGACAGATTTTTCCATCATGGAGTAAACATAATCACTAATTCACCAGTTAAGGAGATAACACAGGATGGTGCAATAATCGAGACTCCTGAAGGAGAAAAGACGCTTTCAGGATTTGACACAATAATTATAGCAGTAGGAACATCGCCGGTAAATGAACTTGCTGAGGCAATAAAGGGTGTAGTAGATGAGGTATATGTTGTAGGAGATGCTAAAAAGCCTAGAAAAGCATTGGAAGCTATAGCGGAAGGTTATGAAGCAGCTATAAATCTATAGGTTTTTAAGAGAAGTTGAAATTAATAAATGCTTGGCGGTTATATAAGTGCGTGCCTGCCAAGCATTTATTTTTTTCACACAATCTGCCGGATATGTTATAATAACATAAGATAAATCGCAAGGAGGTTGTTCCGATGCTCATATCACTGCTGATATTTTTAATGTTAGCCATACTTTTTCCTTATTTGCTTTTGCCGATGCTGATTTTTCTTGGAATAGGCTTTTTATTTTTGCTTCCATATGTTATTGTTTTTAACTCTTTCTATAATATAATTACGATTCCGTGGCAAATTATAAAGATTGCTACAGATCGAAGAGTCAGAAAAAATCATAGTTTGGAGCACGCAACCATAAATGTGCTTGAGCAGCGATATGGAAGACCTCTGCAAGCCGGCGGACTTGCATATTCTAACGGTTTTTCCCTTTCGGGGCCGGATCTTCCGCCTATTTATGAAGTCATGAGCGCTGTAAAGGAAGCTCAATTCCGTATGATAAATGGAGAAACAGATCTGGCTATACATCCAAGGTGTGGAACCTCCATTGCCGCAGCCAATTTCTTATTTTCTCTAGCCTTTATAATCGTGCTTTTTTATGGACATCATTTGTCTTTGATAAACGTTATCTTGGCCTTTTTGCTCGCAAATATACTGGCAAAGCCTTTTGGTCGAGTTTTGCAAAAATATTTTACAACATATCCCAAAGTTGACGATGTGGCGATACAAGACATATATGTGCAATCGCCTTATGGAAATTCTCCGTTTACAATCATATTTACTCCAACTCGTTCCTATTTTATAAAGACATATCAGGCTAAGTAAGTTCACGAAAAATTTCTTGCAAGAGTAAAGGTACATTGTATGCTAGCTTGCAAGTATGATAAAATATAAAATACATTCTAAAGCAAACAATATAAGAGGTGAGAGCAGTGTTTATTGATGATGAAACAATTTCAAGTATGGCAGATGTAGCCCACATTTTTTTATCTCAAGAAGAGAGAAATAAAATTGCAGAAGAGTTTGATTCGTTGCAACAATCTTTTGAAACACTAAGTAAACTAGATATTCAGGAAGTTGAACCGACAGTTTATCCGATAACAGACAAAAATGTTTTCAGAGAAGATACTATATGGGACAGCCTTTCTGTTGATAAGGCCTTAGCGAATGCACCAGAAAAAGATAAGGGATTTTTCCTAGTGCCAAGAATTATAGAAGAATAAGTTACATATGATCGGGGGTAATGTTTTGAAACTTCATGAACTTACTATTAAAAAAGCAAATGAGCTTTTAAAGAAAAAAGAAATAACAGCTCAAGAACTGACAGAAGATATATTAAATAGAATAGATGAATGCGAGAGCAAAATTGGGGCATATGTTACGATTGACAAAGAAGGGGCTTTAAAATCAGCTAAATCGACAGATGAAAAAGCTGATTTTACAGATCCTCTAGCGGGAATTCCCATGTCGGCAAAAGACAATATATGTACAAAAAACTTAAAGACCACATGCTGCTCAAGGATGCTGGAAAATTTTGTGCCTCCATATGACGCTACTGTAATTTCTAAACTAAGAGAGAGGAATGCTATAATTTTAGGAAAAACTAACATGGATGAATTTGCAATCGGTTCATCTACTCAGACTTCGTTTTTCCATACAACACAAAATCCATGGGATTTATCACGAGTGCCTGGTGGTTCTTCCGGTGGCTCGGCAGCTGCAGTGGCAAGCGATGAGTGCATTTATGCTTTGGGCTCAGACACCGGAGGATCGGTAAGACAACCCGCTTCTTACTGTGGAGTTGTTGGCCTTAAACCTACTTACGGCAGAGTTTCAAGATTTGGAGTTGCATCCCTTGCGGCAACAATGGATACTATAGGACCGATTACAAAAAATGTGACAGATTGCGCCATTGTACTTTCTGCGATTGCAGGGCAAGATAGTTTTGATCCTACTTCATCTGATATTCCGGTAGATAACTATCTGCAAAAGCTCAAGAATGATGTAAAGGGTTTAAAAATAGGCATTCCAAAAGAACTCTTATACCATGAAGCAGTTAGTAAAGACGTAAAAGATGCTGTTTTAAATGCGATTAAAGTTTATGAAGATCTTGGATGTATATGCGAAGAAATAAGCCTGAAAAATGCTGAGTACGCCATGAGCGCCTATCTTGTAACTTTGGCCGCTGAAGCGAGCTCGGAACTCGGCCAGTATGATGGTATAAGGTATGGATATAGAACATCTAGCGATTATCAGGACTTAAAAGATTTTTATAAAAAAACTAGAGGCGAGGGCTTTGGTTTTGATGTAAAATGGCATATTATTCTCGGAACTTATCTGTCAGACGAAAAATATTATGACAAGTACTACTTAAAAGCTCAAAAAATAAGGACAATTATAAAGAAAGATTTTGACGAAGCATTTAAAAAATATGATTTTTTAATAACTCCCACAACTCCTACTACGGCATTTAAGATAGGCGAAAGCTCTGATGATCCTTTTAAAATGCATATGAATGACCTGTGTGTTTCAATAGTAAATCTTGCAGGTCTGCCGGCTATATCTCTACCCTGCGGATTTTCCAAAGGGCTTCCTGTAGGTCTTCAAATTATAGGGAAAGCATTTGATGAGGCAGGAATATTGCAAGTAGCCTATGCATTTGAACAAAATAATGATTATCACACAAGGCGTATCAAGGAGAGGATGGTTTGAGCGATGAAATATGAAAGCGTAATAGGTCTTGAGGTGCATGTTGAACTTTTTACAAAAACAAAAATATTTTGTGGATGCAGCACTGAATTTGCAGCAGATCCAAATACCCACTGCTGTCCCATTTGCCTTGGGATGCCCGGAGCACTTCCACTTATGAATAAAAGCGTTGTTGAGTTTGCGACTAAAGCAGGACTTGCGTTAAATTGCCAGATAGCAGATTTTTCCAGGTTTGACAGGAAAAACTACTTTTATCCTGACCTTCCAAAAGCCTACCAGATATCTCAGTTCTACATACCTCTTGCGCGAAACGGCTATGTAGAAATTGAGCCTAATGGCCAAAAAAAGCGAGTCGGCATAAGAATAATGCACATGGAAGAAGACGCAGGCAAACTGGTTCATGAAGAAGGCGGATCTTATTCCCATTTAGATTTAAACAGAGCAGGAATGCCTCTAATAGAAATAGTATCAGAACCTGATATGCGTTCTGCAGAAGAAGCATGGCTTTATTTAAACAATTTAAGGACTATACTTCAATATATAGAAGTTTCAGACTGCAAAATCGAAGAAGGTTCCATGAGATGCGATATTAATATTTCTCTTAGACCTGAAGGCTCAGAACAACTGGGAACAAGAGTTGAGGTGAAAAACTTAGGTTCACTGAGAGCTGTTAGGAGAGCTATTGAATTTGAAGAAAAACGCCAGAGAGATATTTTAGAAAACGGTGGTACAATCGATGGCGAAACCCGCCGATGGGACGAGGCGCAAGGAATCACGATTTTTATGCGTGGTAAGGGAAGCAATCGTTATTCTCCAGAGCCAAATCTTTCCCCAATTATTATCAGTGATGAATGGAAAGAAGATATACGAAACCATATTCCGGAACTTCCTAATGTAAAAAAGGAGCGGTTTATTAAAGAATACGGCCTTCCGGAATACGATGCCTCTATAATTACTGCATCTAAAATCCTGGCGAATTTTTATGAGGAAACTGTAAAATATTATCATGATCCTAAAATAATCAGCAACTGGATAATGGTTGAATTAATGAACGTTTTGAATGAAACCGGCGAAGGAATAAAAGACCTGAAATTTACACCGAAACAACTTGCCGATATGCTAATAATGATTGATAAGGGTATTATAAGCGGCAAAATAGCCAAAGATGTTTTTAGAGAGATGTTTAAAACAGGCAAAAACCCTGAAGAAATAGTAAAGGAAAAAAATCTTATACAGATTTCCGATGAGGCAGAACTTGAAAATATAGCAAAAAAGGTCATTGAAAACAACCCCAAATCTGTTGAGGATTACAAAAACGGAAAAGAAAAAGCAATGTCATTTCTTGTGGGCCAAATAATGAAAGAGACAAAAGGAAAAGCAAATCCCCAGATGGTAAACTCGATACTTACAAGATTGCTTAAAGAAATTTAATAAGCTCTAATAGTTTTTTAATAAGCTGCTTTAAAAAAGCAGCTTATTTTTGCTGTAACTAGAATACCACGGGCTATGCCCGTGGTATTCTAAAAAGCTTACAGCTATGAGTAGAAAAAACACCTCCATCTGATAAAATAAAGCGGGTTTGCCAACAACAAAATTAAATCAAGAGAGGTAATATCTGTTATGGATAATAATACTCTCACACATACAAAATGGAATTGCAAATATCATATAGTATTTGCACCAAAGTATAGAAGGCAAATAATCTACGGAAAAATATTGAGGAAACTATGTGAATATAAAGGGGTAGAAATAATAGAAGCAAATGCCTGCCCCGATCATATACACATGTTAGTATCGATACCACCTAAGCTAAGCGTATCAAGCTTTATGGGATGCCTAAAAGGTAAAAGTTCATTGATGATATTCGACAGACATGCAAATTTAAAGTACAGATACGGTAACAGACAATTCTGGTGCAAAGGATATTATGTAAATACCGCTAGTAGAAATAAAAGGCGATAGAGGAATATATAAGAAATCAAATACAGTAAGACATAGCATCAGATCAAATAAGTTTAAAGGAATACATAGACCCGTTTAGGGGTGAGGCGGTAAACAAAAACAAGAAAAAATAACCCCTTTAGGGGTAGTTTGAAAAAATCATGCGGTTGGCAGATTATTCAATGAGCCTTAAGGCTCTGCCAGTAAATGTCCTTACAGGGCTAGAGCAAACCACCCGTTAAACGGGTGGTTATGATCAAATAGATAATTTTTGGTGTTCTGTTTAAAAATAAAACATCTGTTGCATATTAGAACACTATATAAAAAATTTAATGCTTTAATTAGCAGAATACAAATATTTTGAAATTTTGCTTACATTGGCATCATTTTTGCATGCATAATTAATAAGTAGCAAAATAATTTTAACCAAAACTACATTATTAATCGACATTAGTGTCTAAAATACGATAGGTGGTTCAATTTTTTAATAAAGCCGGGACAGATTCTTTAATGACTATTGAGTTTTAAATTATCCAAAATAATAATAAGGGGGATAAAAATGTTATTAAGTAATAAGGTGATTATAATCACTGGAGGAGGCAGCGGTATGGGGAAAGCTGCATCTGAATTATTCGCAAAGGAAGGAGCAAAAGTTGTAATAGCAGATTACCAAGAAGTATACAAGAGACCAATAGGAAAGGAAGTAGCGGAAAACATACAAGAAAAAGGTTATGAAGCAAGATACATCGAAACAGACGTTTCTAAAGAAGATGAAGTTAAAAATCTTATAAATGAAGTAATAAATCTTTATGGAAGAATAGACGTTTTATATAACAATGCAAGCCATGGTTACTCTTCACCGTACACAATGGCTGATATCCTAAATACACCTCTGACTGACTGGTCAAAAATTTTAGAATTGAATTTAACTAGTATTTTTCTGTGCTGCAAGTATACTATTCCTCATATGCTTCAAAATGGAAAAGGCTCTATAATTAATTGCTCATCTATAAATGGACTTGTAGCTATGCCTGGAGCCGATGCTTATACAGCTGCGAAAGGAGGGGTTATTTCGCTTACCCGCGTTTTAGCATCTGACTATGGCCCGAAGAACATAAGAGTCAATTGCATATGTCCTGGAGCAATCAATACTCCAATGATTGCCGGAGCTATAGCAAATCCAGAAGTGCAAAAATACTTTCAAACATCGACACCATTAGGTCGACTGGGAGAACCAGAAGAAGTTGCTAAACTTGCCCTATTTCTTGCATCTGATGATTCATCGTATTTGACAGGAGCTATAATACCGGTTGACGGTGGCTGGACAGCTCGATAATGAATTACTATGTAGTATTTTATAGGTTTTGAGCTTTAAAACTAAATAAGATACAAGGAGAAAAGATCATGTATAATATGAAAGGTAAAGTAGCATTAGTCACAGGGGCTGCTCGAGGTATAGGAAAAGCGTGCGCTCTACGACTTGCAAAAGAAGGGGTAGATGTTGCCGTATTAGATATTTGTTCAAAAATTAAGGAAAATCCTCAATGGGTGCCACCTAAACTTGAAGATCTTAAAGAAGTTGAGGGAGAAATAAAAAAATTAGGATGCAAATCTCTTGCGATTACTGCAGATGTAAGGAATACCAATCAAACTTTTAATGCTGTTGAACGAGTGGTTAAAGAATTTAGTAGATTAGATATTTTGGTAAATTGTGCCGGAGTTGGATTTCTCAATTTTTTAGATGATGTTGATGAAATTGCAGATTGGGACACCACTATGGATGTAGATTTAAAAGGAACATTTTTTATGTGTAAAGCGGCTGCACCGATAATGAGACAACAAAAATATGGCAAAATCGTAAATATCGCTTCTATTGCAGGTGTAACAGGTTCAGAAACCCTATTTCCATATTCAGCTGCAAAAGCAGGGGTAATTAATGCAACTCAAGGTCTTGCGAGAGCACTTGGACCTTATGGAATAAATGTAAATGCGGTTAATCCCGGACTTGTCTGGACGCCAATGTGGCAAGTGACTGATAAATGGCTAGCAGAGCATATACCGCCATTCAAAGATGAACTATATGTACCTAAGAAAGTATACGATGCTTCTGTTATGGCGTCAACGGCCCTTAAAAGGCCTACCACTACTGAACATATAGCAAATGTCGTGGCCTTCTTAGCTTCTGATGAAGCTAGTGAAATAACTGGCCAGAATATCAATGTTGATGGTGGAATTGAATACCACTAACAGTTTGTAAAAAAACCTCATAAAGGCAACCATATTATATGTTCCTATAGAAAAACAGCTTAGACAAAAAGCTAGTTATCTTGGGAACATATTTTCTATTTTAAATAACATTTATTATTGGGCTTCTTAAAGCGGTTAAATACAAACAATCAAAAAAATTGTATTCAATAATATAAATATAAAAATACAGTAACAAGCAGGAATATTTATAGAAATATAGAATTCTTAAATAATAGCTATTGATACTTATAATCTTTACTTAAAATATTTAATAATAATAGTAAATTTAGGAGGGAAAGTATGGAACTGCTTCCAGATGAGCTTAAACCTATTTGGAAGGATTTTATCAATGGGAGCGAAAAGAATATCAAGAAAGTGAGGACAGTGATAAGAGAATCTTGGTTGCGCTGCAAAAAAGCAGGAGTTAATCCATATCAAAAATTAGTAGAAAATATTATAAATACTGATAATTTAAAAAGTATAAAGCAAAAAAATAAATACTGGTTGGAAATTGCCAGGCCGGTTATGCAAACGTTATATAACTTTGTAATGAGTTCAGGATTTATAATCAGTATTTCTGACAATAACGGTATTTTGTTAGAAATGATAGGAGACCCTGACATAGTCAAAGATATTGCAAATGGTAATTTTATACCTGGAGCTGATTGGAGCGAAATTAGTGCAGGAACTAATGGCATTGGGACGGTGCTTATTACAAATAAACCTTTACAAATTTTTAGTTTTGAGCATTATTGTATTTGCTCCCATAAATGGACTTGTTCTGCTGCTCCTATTCATGATCCTGACGGTCAAATAATCGGAGTACTAGATATGACCGGACGTTATGAGAATGTGCACCCCCATACATTAGGAATGGTTGTGGCGGGAGCAGATGCAGTGGAACGTCAGATTACTATGCAAAAAATATGGCTGGAACGCAATCGCACTAATAGATTGTGCGAAGCTTTAATGGAATCCATTTCAGAGGGTATAATTGCTACAAATGCAGACGGCAAAATTATTCATATAAATCAAGTAGCAGCCCAAATATTAAAAGTTCAAGCCGAAAGTGAGATAGGAAAAGATATTAATGAAGTTTTTAAATGCAATGGAAAAGATTGCAAAAGCATCTTAAATAAAAATAAATACATTACCGATGAAGAAATCGATATAAGCAATGAACACAGTAACACAAAGGCAGTAGTGACAACGCGGCCTATTAGAGATAATGAAGGACACCATGAAGGCAATGTTATGATAGTTAACAAAATATCTCGCGCGAGGCAATTAGCGCAGCGCATGAGCGGTGCTACAGCTAAAGTCACCTTTGAGGATTTATTGGGGAATTCTCCAAAATTTAAAGAGTGCTTACACATTGCTAATATAGCAGCTTCTAGCGATTCTACAGTGCTTCTTTTAGGAGAAAGCGGTACCGGGAAAGATGTTTTAGCACAAGCAATTCATAATGCCAGTTGTCGAGCAAAAGGTCCGTTTGTGGTGCTAAATTGCGGAGCAGTTCCAAAAGATCTGATTGGTAGCGAACTTTTTGGATATGTCGAAGGAGCTTTTACAGGGGCAAGACGTGGTGGTAATCCAGGAAAGTTTGAACTCGCTGAAACTGGGACTATTTTCTTAGATGAAATAGGGGATATGCCGCCTGAATTGCAGTCAAATTTATTAAGAGTAATTGAACAAAAGACTATAACCCGTATAGGAGGAAATTCCGTAATACCTGTAAATGTGAGGATTATTGCTGCTACGAATCGTGATTTAATAAAAGAAGTTAAACTTGGTAATTTTAGAGAAGATTTGTTTTTCAGATTAAATGTTATAACCATAAATCTTGTTCCTTTAAGAGAACGCTTAGAAGATCTTGAACTACTTTTTTTGCATTTCTTAAAAAAGAAAGAAAAACAGATGGGAAAGAAAATATATGAAATTGATGAGAGAATATGGAATATTTTAAAGTGTCATTCATGGCCTGGAAATGTAAGAGAACTTCAAAATGTAGTGGAGAGAGCAATAAATATGTGCGATGGTTCTAAGCTGAAACTAGAGCATTTACCTGCATATTTGAGTGAACAGACAAACACTTCTTTAAATAAAGAAAATAGTGAGCCCATAGCAATTTATGAAAAACAATTGATTATGAAACTTTTAAAAAATAAAAAGGGGAATATAAGCCAAGTAGCTAAAGAGTTGGGAGTTGCAAGATCGACACTATATCGCAAAATGTCAAAATATGGTTTGATCGAAGAAAAAAAGGTGTATAGAGAATTGTAGCATATGTTGTGTAGCACAATAGAACAATGTAGCAATTTAATACATGAATTATTAAGTTAAAATACGAGGAAAGTATATACTTTCCTCGTATTTTAACTTAATAATTCATGAGTTCATTGGCACAAATTTTGCTTATTAAAATTATTAGACAAATACTAATAAGAAAAGGAAACGATAAAAATGACATCAAAATTTAATTTGGAAAATAAAGTAGCCATAGTTACAGGTGGTAGTCGAGGGATTGGAAAAGCCATTTCGTTGGGATTAGCAGAAGCAGGAGCTGATGTAGTACCTGTTAGCCGGACAAAGGCAGCCGTTGACGAAGTGTGCAACCTAATAGAAAACCTGGGAAGAAGAACTTTGTCAATAACTACCGATGTAAGTGATGAAAGTAGCGTTAAATTCATGATAGAAAAAGTAATTAAAACTTTTGATAAAATAGATATATTAATAAACGGAGCAGGAATAAGCCCTATCTTAAAGAGTGCAGAAAAAACATCACTAGAGGAATGGAACCAAATTATAAATACTAATCTTACAGGAGTGTTTATATGTTCTAATGAAGTCGGAAAAATAATGATTGACAAGAATGTTAGCGGAACAATAATCAATATTGCTTCTGTGGGTGGGAAAGTAGGCCTTTTACGTCAAGCTGCTTATTGTGCTGCAAAAGGAGGAGTGATTCAACTTACAAAGGTGCTTGCACTAGATTGGGTTAAATATGGGATTAGAGTAAATGCTATAGCACCCGGCTATGTGAAAACAGACTTGACAGCCGGAGTCATGAATTCAGAAAAAATATATAATGATTTAATATCAAAAACACCAATGAGTAGGTTTGGCGAACCTGAAGAAATAACTGGAGCAGCTATATATCTTGCGTCAGATGAAGCTTCTTATGTGACTGGTGAAGTCATTACTGTCGACGGAGGATATACAGTGTGGTGACATTAGGAGGCAAAATATGAGGGAAGCATATATATTAGAGGGCTTGAGAACACCAATTGGCAGATATGGCGGTAGCTTAAAAAGTTTTTCGGCGACTGATCTGGGGAGCATAGTTATCAAAAACTTGCTTATAAAATCACAAATAGACCCAAAAAATGTAGAAGAAGTAATAATGGGTTGCACTTGTCAAAATGGTGAAAACGCATATGCTAGTCGCACTGCGGCTCTAAAAGCAGGACTACCAGTATCGTCGTCGGCTCTTACTGTAAATAGATTATGTGGTTCAGGGTTAGACTCTATAAATATAGCTGCTCAAAAAGTAATTCTGGGAATAAATGAGCTATGCGTGGCAGGCGGCATGGAGAGCATGAGCAATGTACCATATTTGCTTTATGAAGCAAGATGGGGAGCACGACTTAACGATGTAATTTTAAAAGATGGTTTAATTGCAGTGCTCACTGACCCTATACTAGGGTATCATATGGGAGTTACAGCAGAAAACTTGGCAAAAGAGTATAGCATTGAACGAGAAGAACAAGATGCGACAGCATATGAAAGCCATATGAAAGCTTTAAAAGCTTTGAAAGATGGCTTTTTTAAAGATCAAATCATTCCGATAGAATTAAAGAATTACAATAAAAATTTAATCATTGGTGATGACGAGTGTCCAAGACCAGATACCAGCATAGAAACTCTTTCAAAACTTAAACCAGCTTTTGATAAAAACGGAACAGTAACGGCGGGAAATTCTTCTCCATTAAACGATGCCGCTGCAGCAGTTGTGATAGCAAGTGAGGAGCAAAGTATAAAATTAAATATAAAGCCAAAAGCTAAAATTAGAGGTTTTACAGTTGAAGGTGTTGAGCCATCGATGATGGGGCTGGGGCCCGTTAAAGCTACTCAAAAAGTCTTAAAACAAACAGGAATAAAACTTGATGATATTGATGTAATTGAATGTAATGAAGCTTTTGCAGCTCAATATTTAGCTTGTTCCAAAATTCTTAAATGGGATATGAATAAAGTTAATCCGAACGGGGGAGCAATAGCTTTAGGCCATCCGCTCGGGGCTACTGGCGGAATATTAATGGTGAAAGCTTTGTGGGAGCTAGAAAGGATTCAGAAGAAATTTGCCTTAATTACTATGTGTATAGGAGGAGGACAAGGCATTGCAACTTTGATAGAAAGGGTAATTTGAAGGGAGATTAAAAAATGTTCGTTTTAATTATAGGTGCAGGCACCATGGGTTCCGGTATTGCTTACACTGCTGCTGAAGCAGATAACAAAGTCTATTTATATGATATAAAAGCTGAAATAGTTCAAAATGCACTAAAAAATATAGAACACTTATTGGATGAAAAAATCTCAAAGGGGAAAATTGATCCAGTAAAGAAAAATGGAATTTTAGGCAATATTAATCCAGCGTATGATTTGGACAATATACAGCCGAGAGTTGATTTAGTAATAGAAGCTGCGGCAGAGAATCTAATGATAAAAAAAGATATCTTTAAAAAAATAGATAACATTTTTCCAGAACAAACAATTTTTACTACAAATACGTCAGCTTTAAGTGTAACAGAAATTGCTAATACCACCAAAAGACCAGAAAAAGTTGCAGGAATGCATTTTTTCAATCCGGCACCAGTAATGGCTTTAATAGAAATAGTTAAGGGAGCCCGCACATCGCCGGACACTATAAATTTTATAAAAGATTTTGCTGAAAAGATTGGAAAAACTCCTATTATAGTAAATGAAACTCCGGGATTTGTAGTCAATAGAATATTAGTGCCTATGATCAACGAAGCTGTTTATGCATTAATGGAAAATGTAGCAGATGCAGAAGACATTGATAAAGGTATGAAATTAGGTGCCGGACATCCGATAGGGCCATTGTCGCTGGCTGATATGATAGGCCTAGATATATGTTTGGCAGTTATGGAAACGTTCTACACCGAATTTGGCGATTCAAAATATCGACCTTGTCCCCTTCTTCGGAAAATGGTCAGGGCTGGTTATCTTGGAAGAAAAACAGGAAAAGGATTCTTCGATTATTCACAAAAGCAATATATTTAAAAAAGAAATAAATTTAGGAGGTTTCCTTAATGACATTAAAAAATGGAAATTCTTATCGAGAAAGCTTAAAAGAGCTAAATCCAGAAGTTTTCTATCTTGGTAAAAAGATAGATGACAGACTAGGATATCCGAGCTTTTTACCACATATAAATAGTGCAGCTCTCACTTATGAATTAGCAAACATGCCTGAATATGAAGAATTACTAACAGCTACATCACATCTGACAGGTAAAAAAATTAATCGCTTTACTCATATACATCAGAGCACGGATGATCTTGTAAAAAAAGTAAAGGCCCTAAGACTTCTAGGCCAAAAAACAGGGGCTTGCTTTCAAAGATGTGTAGGGTGGGATGCACTAAATGCCACATATACAGTCACATATGAAATAGACAAAAAAAATGGTACAAATTATCACAAAAAATTTAAAGAATATCTGTTATATGTACAAGAAAATGATTTAATGATAGCTGGTGCAATGACTGATCCAAAAGGTGACAGAAGCTTAAAGCCTAGTCAACAAAAAGATCCTGATCTATTTTTGCATGTTGTAGAAAAAAATGATAAGGGAATTATCGTTAGAGGAGCGAAAGCCCATCAAACAGGGATAATAAATTCACATGAACTTTTAGCAATGCCTACTCTGGCTATGGGTGAGGAAGACAAAGATTATGCCCTAGCTTTTGCTATTCCGGTTGACACCAAGGGGATAATTCATATTTTCGGAAGACAAACCAATGATACCCGCCGATTAGAAGAGGGTACAATGGATAAAGGTAATTATAAATATGGGATAGTCGGGGGCGAAGCCCTTACAATATTTAACGACGTATTTGTTCCATGGGAACGCGTATTTATGTGCGGTGAATGGGAATGGACAGGTTTGTTTGTAGAAAGGTTTGCTTCGTATCATAGACAAAATTATGGTGGGTGCAAAACTGGCGTAAGCGATGTGATAATAGGCAGCGCAGTGGCTGCTGCAGAGTATAATGGAGTAGCTAGTGCATCTCATATAAAAGATAAGATAGCCGAAATGGTTAATATGACAGAAACTTTATATTCTTGTTCCATTGCTTGTTCGGATCAAGGGCACGAAACAGATTCCGGTGCATATATAGTGAATCCACTTTTGGCTAATGTGACAAAACTAAATGTAACACGTTATATATATGAGATATGCCGATTGTGCCATGATATTGCAGGCGGCTTAGTTGCTACTCTTCCATCAGAGGCGGATTTAAACAATCCACAACTAAAGTATTTAATAGAAAAATATTTAAAAGGCGTAGATAATATACCTACAGAAAATAGAATGAGAATTTTTAGATTAATCGAAAATATGACAGGTGGTACTGCTTTAGTAGAGTCTATGCATGGCGCAGGATCGCCTCAAGCTCAAAAAATAATGATTTTAAAGCAAGCAAATCTTAAAATGAAGAAAAAGTTGGCAGAAGATTTGGCAGGCATTGAAAAAGAAAAATGATAAAAGCTATTGGCATAAAATGTTGTGGAGGATGCAACTCAGAAGTTGATATAGAAGAAACTTTTAAGAAGATACAGGATATTTTAGAAAAATTACACTTAACTATTGCATTTGATCTTTCTAAAGTCGATGGCTTAGTAATATTAAATGGTTGTAGTACTGCGTGCATCAAAGCAGAAGATTTTTCTCAAATAAAAAATTTAATAATTATAAATGGCAAAAACTCAAACTTTAAAGTACTGTTTGAAGACGAAATTATGTTGCTAGTAGCTCAAGAACTTACAAAGGTGGGAAAACAATGGAGGAACGGTTGATTATCAAAGAAAATCTATCTCCGAATGTATTATTAATAAAATTTAATCGTCCGAAGTATTTAAATGCTATAAATAAACAGCTGTTAAAGCAATTATACGAAGAACTATTAAAGATAAAATCTGAAAAGCAAATAAGTAGTATTATTATAACCGGAGAAGGAGAAAAAGCTTTTATAGCCGGAGCAGACATAAATGAAATTGTAAATATGACATGCTCAGAAGCTAAAGCTTTTTCGATGTTCGGCCAAGCAGTATTTGATTTTATAGAAAATTATGATAAACCAATTATAGCTGCAATAAATGGCTTTGCTCTTGGAGGAGGATTGGAACTAGCCCTTTCTTGCGATATAAGAATAGCTTCAGAAAAGGCTAAATTTAGTTTTCCAGAGATTAATTTAGGAATAATGCCGGGCTTTGGAGGAACTCAAAGGTTAACAAAAATTATAGGTATAGCTAAAGCCAAGGAAATGATATATACAGGAAAAATGATTAATGCTTATGATGCCGAAAAAATAGGCTTAGTAAATTATGTTGTCAAAGATAATGAATTAATAGAGAATGTTAAGAATTTTGCACAAGACTTAGCTTTAAAAAGCAAATTTGCCCTTAAACTAGCTAAAGAAAGTATTAATAAAAGCATCGAAACTTCAGAGGGCGCAGGGATGACATTAGAATCAAGTGCATTTAGCTTGTGCTTTTCAACAAAAAATCAAAAAGAAGGAATGCTAGCTTTTTTAGAAAAACGTAACCCAAAATTTGTAAATGAGTAAACAAAATATGGTTAGCGAATATCTTATAAAAATGAAAAAGGAAAGGAGGCTAAATACTCCCTTATGAAGGAGTAAACACACATGGATAATAAAAATAAAGAGACAATTTCTAACTACAGATGGATTGTTGAACTATTCATAGTATTTGGAACAGCCATGATGAGTGCCCTATGGCTTGCTCCATCTCCGCTATTGCCGACCATTATTAAAGATTTATCAATTAACCTTGCACAAGCAGGCATGATTATTTCAATTATGCCTTTATGTGTGGCGCTTTTTTCTACCTTAGCAAGTTTTCTAATAGAAAAGTTTGGAGCAAAAATTGCTTTTGCGATAGCACTTTTACTGATAGGAACGGGTGGAGCTTTAGCAATCTTGGTTACAGCATATAGCAACTTTTTACTAACTCGTCTGATTTTAGGCATAGGATATGCGATGATGACAGCAATACCCGGAGTTTTGATAATGACATGGTTTCCTGATAATGAAAAACCATTTATAAATACTATTAACTCATGCTTGACTTATGTAGGTATGACACTAGCGTTTTCTCTGACACTTCCTCTTACCTATAGATTTGGAAGCTGGCAGAAAGCCCTTGCTACCTATGGTTTTGCTGCTATTACCCTAGCCCTTCTATGGCTTGCATTTGGACGAGAAAAGGTAATCGAAACAAGCGAAAGACCCAATATTGAAGAGAAAAAGCATGAAAGCGCTCTTAGGTCTGCGATTAAAAAAAGAGAAGTTTGGTATCTTGCGATAGCACTTTTTGGCGGTATGTGGGAGTTTCAGTTTTTTACTACATTTTTACCTACATTTTACCAACAATATCGACAATTAAATGCCGTTGCTGCAAGCAGCATTACAAGCTTGATAACTATTTCCGGTATAATCGGAGGTCTTGTCTGTGGTTTGCTGATGAGTATCATCGGAAAAAGAAAGATTTTTACATGGCCACTTCATACTGCCATTCTTTTTGGCTTATTGGGGTCTATAAGCTTTAAACCAGGCATAATGTTATACATTTCAGTAATATTAGTGGGGTTTGGAGCTGCCGGATGGACGCCGGCATTACTTACGATACCGATGGAACTTAAGGGAATGACACCGAGTATGTTAGGAGGAGCCTATGCATTTATATTTGGGCTAGGCAATGCCGCAGCTTTTTTATCACCGGTAGTCGGCGGATGGCTAGCTTCTCGTATAGGGTTAAATACAACTTTATTCATATTTGCTTTTTCACAAATTTTACCTATAGTGTTTACTTTTTTACTTCCGGAAACAGGTCCTAGGGGGATAAAAAAATAGAAGCGGATCTCTTAATATATTGAAGGAGGTTATTAATATAATGAAAATGAAAGCTGCTGTTTACTATAAACCTTTGGACATTAGGGTTGAGAATATAGAAGTGCCAGATATTGGCCCAAATGATATTTTAATTAAAGTAAAATATTGTGGGATATGCGGTTCTGACGTTCATAGTTATAAATTAGGTTTATACATTAAACCAGGTCAAATAATGGGGCATGAATATTGTGGCGAAATTGTGAAAGTTGGAGAGAATGTCAAGAATTTGGAGGTAGGAGAGCGAGTTTTTGCTTCTGAAGCCGAACTTTGTGGGGAGTGTTATTGGTGTAAGAGACAAATGTATGCAATGTGCCCTCACTTATTTGAAGCCTGCACAGGATACGGAAAACCCGGCGCATATGCAGAATATATAAAAATTGGAAACGCAAGTTTAGATGTAAATGTTTTCAAAATTCCGGATGAACTTGACGATATCACAGCTGCCACTATTGAACCAACAAGTGTAGCAGCTAATGCCGTATTGATAACCGAACCTCAAAAAGATGATAAAGTGGTTATTTTAGGAGCTGGGTTTATAGGCAATGTCATACTTCAAATATTTAAATCTGTCCCAGTGGGGAAAATAGTAGTGAGTGAAGTATCGCCACTAAGACTTGATGCAGCAAAGAAAAAAGGTGCTGATGCAATTATTAATGCAAATACAGAAAGTGTCTTAGAGCGATGCAAAGAGGAGGTGGGGATTGGCCCTTATCATTTCAATGTTGGAGCCATGGCTGATGTAGTAGTGGAGGCTGCCGGCGTGCCATCTACCATAAGAGATTCACTGGAAATAGTTAGAAGTGGCGGAACTATTTCAATTGTAGCACTTGCAGAAAAAGAAACACCTATAAATACTACAAAAATTGTGCACAAAGCTCCTAAAATATTAGGCGCTTTTGGCGGCAGCGCTCCAGTAGCAATTAATTACTTAAAAGAAAAGAAAGCAACTACTCAAGATCTAATAACCCATGTTTTCTCATTAGACAACATTCAAGAAGCCTTCGAAGTGCAATCAGATGCCTATAAATCCATAAAGGTTATGGTTAAACCATAAAGAACTCAATCGTGAACATGGATATCTATAGATGTTCTTTCTTAGTTTTATTGAAATATTATCTTCATCATGTTCTAAGACGCGTATATTTTTATACCTAAAATGATAGAGATAATAAATAAAAGATTAAAATAAATAGGAGGTTTTAAAATGTCTAAAGTAGTAGAACCGATTGAAGACTGGGGTAAATACCCGAAGGACTTTGTGTTGAATATCTATAAAACATTGGTTCTTGAAAGAAGCGTTGATGATGCAATTTTAGGATTAATTAAAGAAGGTCGAACCGGCTCTCATCATCCTGGCAAAGGCGAAGAGGCACCGGCGGCCGGGGTTATGCCCACGTTAAGAAAAGATGATTATGTTTACTATCATCATCGTGGAGTAAATACTCAAGTTGCAAGAGGAATGTCATTAGTCGATATTTTCGGCGATTTTTTAGGAACAATGGCTGGAAGCACAAGGGGCTTTGGAGCAGGAATAATTCACATGATTGAACCAAGCCTCGGGATGCTTGGCCAAAGTGGTACATTAGGAGGCTGTTTTCCACTGGCTACCGGTACTGGAATATCTATTCAATTCCGAAAAACAGACCAAGTTGTGGCAGTGTTTTTTGGAGATGGCACAGCAAACCGTGGAACATGGCAAGAATCAATAAATGTGTGCAGTTATAGGAAGTTGCCCGTTATTTTCATATTACAAAATAACGGATATGCAATGTCTGTGAGTGAAAAAAACGTTTCCGCAAGAAAAGAATATCTTGCTGACAGAGCCGAGGGATTCGGGGTGCCTGGATATGTTGTAAAGGATGGTAACAATCCTTTAACAATATACGAAACGATGAAAGAATGTGTAGATAGAGCAAGACGTGGTGACGGACCATCGATGATCCAAGTGGATACGTATAGACATTATGGGCATTTTGTAGGAGACGATGGCATAAGCTATAGAGATCCAAAAGAGGTGGAGGAATGGATTAAACGGGATCCATTAAAAATTTCTTATGATCGCTTATTTGCGGCAGGATATATTACTCAAAAAGAAGCTGAAGAAATAAAGGCCGAAGCTGTTAAAAAAATAAAAGAGGCAATTGATATTGCTGCTGCTGCACCACAGCCTGGCAAGGAGAGAATATTCCAAGGATTGTTTGCAGAATAAAGTCAATTTTAAAATTTTTAAGCTAAACTATTAAATTTTTAGGAGGTTATATAGATGACTCGAAAAATAACCGGTGGTCAAGCCATAAATGAGGCTTTAAAAGAAGAGATGAGAAGGGATCCAACCGTTGTTTGCTATGGAGAAGATATAAAAATAATCGGGGACCTTTATGGTACAACAAAAGGATTAATAGATGAATTTGGAGAAGAACGAGTGTTTGAATTTCCGATTTCTGAAATGGCATTGGTGGGCAGCGGTGTAGGTATGGCTATTTCAGGGATGCACCCAGTTATTGATCTGATGTATGCAGATTTTTTCCAGTGTGCAATGGATGAAATCTGGGCTAAAATGGCAAAATGGAGATATATGCATGGGGGACGCATAAATGTTCCTATGGTATTGAGAATGCCATCAGGTCTTTCGGGAGGAGCTGGTCCTGAGCATTCACAATGTCCGGAAGCTTTATTTTTAGGTTGTCCAGGATTAAAAATAGCTGTTCCCTCTACGCCTTATGAGCTAAAAGGACTGCTAAAAACCGCAATAAGAGATCAAAATCCTGTTCTATTTTTTGAACCAAAAAGCTTGTATTTTAGCGAAGGAGAGGTTCCAGAGGAAGAATACCTAATTCCTTTTGGCAAGGCAGATATTAAGAAAAAAGGGCAAGATGTTACAGTTGTGGCAACGTGTGAAATGGTATCAAAAAGCATGAAAGCTGCTGAAAAGCTGGCAGAAGAAGGTATTGATATCGAAGTGATTGACCCAAGGACACTTTATCCTTTAGATAAAAATACAATCCTTGATTCTGTGAAAAAGACCGGAAGGCTTGTAACAGTGTATCAAGCGCCAAAAACGGGTGGATTCGGTTCAGAAGTTGCCGCTATTGTAGCTGAAGAAGCCTTATTTGATCTGAAAGCACCTATTAAACGAGTAGGAGGAGAAGATGTGCCAATTCCAGCTCACATAGTTTTGGAGCAGATGGCAATTCCTCAAGTTGAAGATATTATTGAGGGCGTAAAAGATGTTATGAGATACTAGGCATTGCACTTTATATCTAAGAAAGTGAAGGGGATGAGATATATATGAATGTCCTCAAGCTACCCGCCTTTGGCATGTCAGCTAGAAGAGGAAAAATTGTTGAGTGGTTAGTAAAAGAGGGAGATACAGTTAAAGCCAATGAGCCATTATATAATATGGAAAGTGAAAAATCCAGCATAACTGTTGAAGCCCCGTATGATTTAATAGTAAGAAAAATAATCCATCAAGAAGGAGATTTTGATGTCGGAACACCTATTGCAATAGTTTCACTGCCGGACGAAGAATTTGACGAACAAGAGCTGAATAAGTTATTATCAGAAATATTAAATGATACAACAAAAGATACCTTGGGAGAAAAGACTGAAAAAGCAAAAGATACAATACCTAAAGATATTAGGAATATTAAAGCTACACCTTTTGCTCGCAAATTAGCAACTGAATTAAAAGTGAATTTAGAAAACGTTATAGGAACTGGACCCGATGGTCTAATTACAGATAGAGATGTAAAAAAATATATAGAGGAATTTAAAGAAAAGGAAAATTATCAATTAATAAGACTAACTGGTTTTGCAAAGATATCCGCAGAACATCTTACTGAAAGCTGGAAAAATATTCCTCATATTGTACAATTTATGGAAGTGAACGCAAATAGCTTAGTTAATGCTAGAGAAAAACTGATAAGCGAAATGAAATTTTCATATACTGATCTCTTGATAAAATTAGTTGCTATTACGTTAGAAAAACATCCCAAACTAAATGCTACCATGGAAAAAGAAAATGAGATAAAAAATTGGAAAAAAATAAATATTTCGGTAGCAATAGAGACTCCTTATGGTTTAACTGTTCCGGTAATAAAGAATGCTGATGAAAGGTCACTACAGGAAATTCACAAAGAAATAGAAAGGCTAGCTGAAAAATCAAGACAAAACAAACTGGCTCCGAGTGATATAAGCGGAGGAACTTTTACTATATCTAATCTTGGCACGTATGGAGCAGAATTGGGCTTTCCAATAATTAATGCGCCTCAAGTAGCTCTTCTTTATATTGGTGCTATAAGACAAAAGCCGTGGATAGTAGATGGAAAAATTGATATAGCAATGATTATTAGTTTGTCACTAGCTTGTTACCACCGAGCCATAGATGGAGCAGTAGCTGCACGTTTTGCTAAAGATTTAAGAGAGGTAATAGAAAATGCTGAAACTTATTTATTGTAGTTAACAGAGTAACAATTACAAACTAAATTTTGCGTTTTTTGGGAACTTAACTAAGTTCCCAATTTTTGTATGCGCATCAAACGTATCCAAGAAAGTTTTGGCAAAATATCAATAGTAAACCAAGAAAAAAATTAAAAGGATTTTCTAGATATTTATCGAATATATAGAATAAGGGTTTTAATAAGATGCTACAAAAAATTTAATTTCAGGAGGGGATTTAATATTAAAGAAAAGCCTGGTAGTATTACTTGTTTTGCTGTTAGCTATTACAACCTTAGCCGGATGCGGTGGCGAAAAGCCAGCCGAAGAAGGCACCACACAGCCACAGCAAAGCGAAAGCAAAATTTTGCGAGTAGGCGTTATGTCTAATCCGCCAAAGCTTGATCCGGTTTTTGCAACAGACACTTCTTCTGCAAGGGTTATTTATCAGATATTTGAAACATTAGTAGACTATGACAATGATGGAAAAGTACAGCCGCTTTTAGCGGAGTCTTGGGACATTTCTGAAGATGGCACAGAATATATATTTCACCTAAGAAAAGGCGTCAAGTTTCATGACTCAATTGAAGGCAAACCAACAGCTAACGGAGGCAGAGAAGTAACTGCCGATGATTGGATTTGGACATTTAACTACATATTAAATCCAGATACAAATTCACCAAGGGCTTATTTCCTTGATATGATTAAAGGTTATCAGGACTATCAAGACAAAAAAACAGAACAAATTGCGGGAATTACCAAGATTGACGATTATACTTTAAAAATCGAAATTGATTATCCCTTTGCTCCGTTTTTGAGCGTTTTGGCGTATAATACTTTCAATGTTCTTCCCAAAGAAGACGTAGAAAAATATGGCACAGAACAATTTAATTTCCATCCCGTAGGAACAGGACCATTCAAATTTGAACAATGGGTCCAAGATGATAAAATCGTTCTTTCCAAAAACGAAAATTATTGGGCAAAGGACAAAGATGGCAACCAACTACCGTATCTTGACGGTGTAGAATTTGGTATTGTTACTGATTTGGCAATGCAGTGGACGGAATTTGGATTGGGCAACTTTGATATAATTGAAGAAGTAGACGATCCGTATTATGAAGAAGCCAAGAAAATGCCAAATTTCATTGAGAGAGCAGAGCTCGGAACATACTATTACGGATTTAACTTGACAATGGCTCCTTTTAAAGATAACAAGCCACTTAGACAGGCTTTCAACTATGCAATTGACAGAGAAGGCCTTATAAACATGGTTATGAACGGCAGAGCACTTCCGGCAAGCGGGCCGCTGCCTCCGGGAATGATGGGTTATGATGAAAATATCCAACCGAAATACACATATGATGTTGAGAAAGCCAAATCACTTTTGAAAGATGCCGGCTATCCCAATGGAATAAAGGTTGAACTGGTTTACAATACCAGCGAAGGCCATAAGCGAATAGCCGAAGCCCTTCAAGCCCAATTTAAACAGGTGGGCATTGATGTTGCATTAAAGAACGTAGACTGGGGAGCATTGTTAGATGCTGCAGACAGACTGGAAATTCCATTTTTTAGAATGGGATGGGTTGCCGATTATCCGGATCCGGATAACTTCTTATATGTTTTGCTTCATTCAAATAACATCGGACCTAATGGCAACTATACAGGTTTTAGCAATAAGCAATTCGATGACCTAACTTTAAGAGCCAGAAAAGAAACAGACCCTGCGGTTCGTGAAAAACTATATAAAGAGGCTGAAGCGATAGCTCGCGAGGAGGCACCGTGGCTCTTTATATATCACTATACCACTCATGGTCTGGCTCAGCCATACGTTAAAAATATGAGAGTGCCTTTCTTTGGAGCATATTCACTTAAATACACCGAGCTTGACATACAAAAATAAAAGTTTTACCATATGGCTTCCTTAAATAAGGAAGCCATACACAAATTCTTCGAAAGTATCGTAAAAGGAGGGAAAGGGGATTTGCTAAACTATGTTATAAGAAGGCTTGTAGGAGCAATTCCTGTACTGATAGGCGTAATTGCTGTAGTGTTTATACTTACCACGATTGTTCCAGGAGACCCAGCCAGAATTATGATGGGGCAAAGGGGTAATCCTGAAACTATAGCAAAAATAAGGCATGAAATGGGGCTGGACAAACCTTTGCCTGTCCAATTTTTCGACTTTATGAAAAATGCCCTTACTCTCAATCTTGGACGTTCATATAGAAATAATATGACAGTAGTGGAGGCAATAGCAACGCGAATACCGGTGACTTTTAAGCTGGCATTTTTTGCTATAATTATAGCCGTTGCCGTAGGCGTGCCTCTGGGAATTATCTCTGCTGTAAAGCAGTATTCGTGGATTGATTATGGGGCGATGTTCTTTGCGATTCTTGGTATATCTGCGCCTGTGTTTTGGGTGGCTCTGCTTTCTGTGGTGCTTTTCTGTGTGATACTTGGTTGGATTCCTGGGACCGGCACCGGAAACGGCGAGCTTATTTATTATGTTTTGCCATCAATTGTTCTAGGACTTAGACCTGCAGCTCTCATTGCAAGGCTTACCCGTTCGAGCATGCTGGAGATAATAAGACAAGATTATATCCGCACTGCAAGAGCTAAGGGTTTATCTGAACGGGTTGTTATAATGAAACACGCACTGCGCAATGCTTTAATTCCCGTTGTAACTGTAATCGGTATTGAAGTTGCAAGTCTTTTGAGCGGTGTGGTCATCACAGAACAGATATTTTCATTGCCTGGCCTTGGAAGACTTAGCGTAGAGGCGCTGACAAATCGGGATTTTCCGGTTATAAGAGGCGTGGTTCTATTCATGGCTTTTATCTTTGTTTTAGCCAACCTTATAGTAGACCTTTCCTATCCATTTTTTGATCCAAGAATTAAATACGATTGATCGGAGGTAGAATCATGGAAATGAAAGCAGAAAATAAGCAAAAAGAAACAAAACCTAATCAAAAAATGGAAGGCCGCAGTCTTTGGGCAGATGGGTGGAGTAGACTTAAAAGAAATAAGCTTGCTATGTTTGGTATGTGGCTCATTATAATTATTTGTCTTGCTGCGATTTTTGCACCCTATATAACACGATATGATCCTTACGAACAATTTATTTGGACAGAAGGCCCCTCTGCAAGACTTTGCCCACCCTGTGCTAAGTATTGGTTTGGAACTGATGTATACGGAAGAGATATTTACACAAGAGTAATTTATGGCGCACGAATTTCACTGCAGATAGGCTTTGCGGCTACGGCCATATCAGTTGTCATAGGAGTTGCACTTGGAAGCATTGCCGGTTATTATGGTGGCTTCATTGACGATTTTATAACATGGCTGACAAATGTAATATTTGCATTTCCATTTTTGCTGTTTGTTTTGGCTCTTGTAGCCTATCTGCCTCCAAGTCTGCCTCTTTTGTATATGGCTATTGGTATAGTTTCGTGGGCGTCTTTTGCCAGAGTTGCCAGAAGCCAGGTTATTCAAGTAAAAGAGATGGAGTTCGTGGAAGCTGCAACAGCCATGGGGGGAAAAGACAGCAGGATTTTGCTAAAACATATATTGCCCAACATTTTGGCACCTATTATAGTTCAAACGACTTTAGAAATAGGAAGCATAATTATGCTCGAATCGTCTCTTAGCTTTTTGGGATTCGGTATCCAACCCCCTAAACCTGCCTGGGGATATATGATTAGCGAAGGCAAGCAATATTTTCTTTCAGGCCAGTGGTGGTGGTCTGTATTTCCGGGTTTAGCTATAATGCTACTAGTGTTGGGCTTTAATCTTTTTGGCGACGGCTTAAGGGATGCTCTAGATCCCCGGCTTAAGCAGTAAGGAGGCGAATTATGTCTAAAAACTTAGTTGAAGTAAAAAACCTCAAAACATATTTTTTTACTGAGGATGGAGTTGTTCCTGCTGTTGACGGTGTAGACTTTTCCATAAAAGAGGGAGAAACGCTTGGAATAGTAGGTGAGTCAGGCTGCGGTAAAAGTGTAACATCTCTTTCGATTTTGCGTCTTGTTCCCAGCCCTCCGGGCAAGATTGTGGATGGTGAAATTTTATTCAGAGGAGAGAATCTTCTTAAAAAATCTGAATCCGAAATGCGCAAAATTCGGGGAAATGATATATCGATGATATTTCAAGAGCCAATGACATCACTTAATCCTGTTTTTACAGTAGGCGAGCAGATAGCAGAAGCAATTGAATTACATCAAGGCCTAGATAAAAAACAGGCAATGGATAAAGCTGTGGAAATGTTAAAATTGGTTGGGATACCCTCGGCCGAAAAACGGGTCTATGATTTTCCACACCAGATGAGTGGCGGCATGAGGCAAAGAGTGATGATTGCAATGGCTCTTTCATGTAATCCGTCTCTTCTTATAGCGGATGAGCCCACAACAGCTTTAGATGTGACCATTCAGGCACAGATACTGGAGTTGATGAAGGACCTAAAGAAAAAACTTAATACTTCTATCATGCTCATAACTCATGACCTGGGCGTAGTAGCAGAAATGGCGGAGAATGTACTTGTTATGTATGCAGGGAAAGTTGTGGAATATGCAGATGTCAGAACTATTTTCAAGGAACCGAAACATCCTTACACAATAGGCCTTATGGAGTCGATCCCAAGGCTAGATCAGCCCAGAGAAAAACTTTACGTCATTGAAGGAACGGTGCCAAATCCTTTTGACATGCCAAAAGGATGCAGATTTCACCCGCGCTGCCCTGAAGCGAAAGATATATGTGTAAACCGTGAGCCGGCATTAATTAGCAGCAATAATCATCAGGTGAGCTGCTGGAAATACAGCGACCAGTGGGAAGGGGGCGAGGATATTGGAATCTAAAAACGATAGACTCCTTGAAGTTAAGGGATTAAAAAAGTATTTTCCGATTACAGGCGGCTTGCTGCGAAAGACAGTGGGATATGTTAAGGCAGTAGACGGTGTGGACCTTTTTATAAAGCGAGCAGAAACTTTGGGCCTTGTCGGCGAGTCCGGCTGTGGCAAATCAACGTTGGGTAGAGCTATCTTACGGCTTATTGATGCAACTGAAGGGGAGATTACATACAATGGCCAAAACATACTGGAGCTGACAAAAGAAGAAATGCGGGAACTACGAAAAAAAATGCAGATTATATTTCAAGATCCCTATGCCTCGCTTAACCCGCGAATGACTGTAGGTGATATCGTAGGAGAGCCTATGGATATTTTTGGGCTTGCAAAAGGCCGAGAAAAAGAAGAAAGGATACTCGAGCTTTTAAATATTGTAGGTCTGGATGTCCAGCATATACGGCGATATCCTCATGAGTTTTCTGGCGGGCAGCGCCAAAGGATAGGAATAGCCAGAGCCCTTGCTGTAAATCCGGAAATTATTATTTGTGATGAGCCGGTTTCTGCTCTTGATGTTTCTGTAAGATCACAAGTATTGAATCTTATGCAAGAACTACAGCAAAAATTTCAACTAACTTATTTATTTATATCCCACGATTTAAGCGTAGTAAAACACATAAGCGATAGGGTGTGCGTGATGTACCTGGGGAAAATAGTTGAAGTTTCGGAGAAAAACGAACTTTATTCAAATCCACTCCACCCTTATACTAAAGCACTTCTTTCTGCAATACCTATTCCTGATCCGGAAGCAAAAAGAGAAAGGATTATTTTGGAAGGTGACGTGCCAACGCCGATAAATCCGCCGACTGGCTGTAGATTCCATACCCGCTGCCAGTATGCTATGCCTGTGTGCAGCCAGCAAGAGCCAATTTTAAAAGATATCGGTAATGAACATTTTGTTGCATGCCATTTATATTAATTTTACCAAGTTTACTATTTATTGTTGAAAGGCAAATGCTACATATGCTAAAATCAGGTCATCAGGTAATGATTGCTTTGTATTGCTTGATGGCCTTAATTTGTAGTTTGACAAAACCAATCTTGACACCGGGGGGGATATTATGGCAGTAATAAGACCGTTTCGAGCATTAAGACCTACAAAAGATAAAGTGGCACAGGTTGCGGCGTTGCCGTATGATGTGGTTACAACCGAGGAAGCAAAAAAGCTAGTTAAAGACAACAACTATTCTTTTTTGCATGTGGATAAACCGGAAATCGATTTCGACGAACCTGTCGATCCGTATGATGTTAGGGTTTACAAAAAAGCCGGCGAAAAATTGTCACAGATGATTAAGGAAGGAGTATATAAAAGAGATAAAAATCCCTGTATTTATATTTATCAATTGACTAGAGATGAAAAAATCCAACAAGGGATAGTGGCTTGCACCTCGATAGACGATTATGTAAACAATGTTATAAAGAAGCATGAAAACACACTTCAAGCGAAAGAACAGGACAGAATAAACCATGTAAAATATACTAAAGCCCATACCGGGCCGATTATGATGTTTTATCAGGAAGACCCACAGATAAGCAATGAAATAAAATCATGGATTTTAAATCATAAACCGATTTATGATTTTGTTTCAGTTGACAACGTAAAGCAAACTGTTTGGATTGTAGATGATGAAACTACTATCAAAAAATTGACTGAAATGTTTTCTAAAGTAAGCTCACTATATATAGCTGATGGACACCACAGGGCGGCTGCAGCTGTAAAGGTTGGATTAGAAATGAGGCAAAGCAATCCTAATCATACCGGCGACGAAGAGTATAATTACTTTCTTTCAGTAATTTTCCCGGATAAACAGCTCACTATTATGGAATATAATCGAGTAATAAAGGACTTAAACGGTTTTAGTGAAAAAGAATTGCTGGAGAAAATCGAAGGAAATTTTGAGCTGGTTTATGAAGGAAAAGATCCTTTTAAACCAAGGGCCAAGCATTTTTTTGGAATGTATATAAACGGAAAATGGTATGGACTTAGGGTAAGAGAAAATAGCTTTGATGAAAATGATCCCGTAGGAAGCCTTGATGTGTCTATACTGCAAAATCTTGTAGTATCACCTATTTTTGGAATTACAAACCCAAGAGAAGATAACAGAATTGATTTTGTCGGAGGCGTAAAAGGCATAGATGAATTAGCGAGACTCGTTGACAGCAGAAAGGCAAGTATTGCCTTTTCGCTGTATCCAACACCTATCGACGATCTTATAAAAATTGCGGATATGGGTTTGATAATGCCGCCAAAGTCTACTTGGTTTGAGCCCAAACTGCAAAGCGGAATATTCATCCATTCTTTAGAAGACTAAAAGGGAGGAATCCACTGCGAAACACAATATCGGTAAAGCAAAATCAAAATTTATTCTCTTAATTTTTATATGTACGCTTTGCGCCTGCGCCTGCCAAAATAACCAAGAAGGCGAGAAAGTAATCGAAAAAACAAATTTTATGCTTGATACAATAATCAAAATCGAGGCATTTGGGCCAAATGCGTCTTCTAGCATTGATGAGGTATTTGCCAGAATTGGCGATATCGAAAGTAAGATGACAGTAAATGCTGATTCTAGTGAAATAATTGAAGTAAATAAACGAGCTGGAAAGGAATCTTACAAGGTAAGCCCTGACACATTTTATGTAGTTAAAAAAGGGCTGGAATATTCTCGGTTATCCCAGGGGAAATTTGATATAACAATCGGGCCTTTGGTAAAATTATGGGGAATAGGAACTGACAAAGCTCGCATTCCTAGACCTGATGAAATAGAAAAAGCTCTAGAATTGGTAGATTACACCCAAGTGCTACTGGATGAAAAGAGCAACTCAATTTTTTTAAAAAAAGAAGGAATGGCTCTAGATTTAGGAGCAATTGCAAAAGGTTATGCCGCCGATGAAGCGGCACGAATTTTAAGAGAAAACGGAGTAAAAAGCGGTTTAATTGATTTGGGAGGAAATATCTATGCTCTAGGGGAAAAACCGGATGGAAAGCTGTGGAAGATAGGAGTGCAAAATCCTTTTGAACCACGCGGAAGCAGTTTTGCAACCTTAGAAGTCGCTGATAAAACATTGGTTACCTCAGGGATATATGAAAGATATTTTGAAGAAAACGGAAAAAGATATCATCATATTTTAGACACAGCAACAGGTTTTCCTGTAGAAAACGGTCTTGCAAGTGTAACAATTATATCGGAAAGCTCAATAGATGCAGATGCTATGTCAACTATGGTATTTTCTATGGGTTTAGATTTAGGAACAAAATTTATTGAAAGGCAAAAAGGTATAGAAGCAATTTTTGTAACGACTGACCGTAAGGTATATGCAACTTCGGGAGTTAAAAATTATAATTTTAAGATAATAGATAAAACTTTCGGACAAGAAGATATTTAGCATATTGTTAAATTTTTAACAAACATTTGACAATAATATAACATTGTGACTTATTTCACTTTTTCTATTGTAAAATCAAATACGTTATGCTAAAATAATTGCGAAGGAGCGTTTGAAAGATGATTAAAAAAGCCAAAATTCCAGACGCCACAATTGGACGTTTATCATTATATTCAAGATATCTGATAGAAGCTTATGAAAAAGGAGTAACGACTGTTTCGTCTCAGAGTATTGCAGATGCCACAGGTGTAACTCCTGCCCAAGTGCGAAAAGACTTAGCGTATTTTGGGGAATTTGGAACAAGAGGCGTAGGATATAATTCTAAAGAACTTTACATGCATATAATGAAAATCTTAGGCCTTGACAAGCGTTGGCCTGTGGCAATCATAGGAGCCGGGAATTTAGGCAGAGCGCTTTCTCAGTATAAAGGTTTTCATGAACGAGGTTTTGACATATCATGCATTTTTGATAATGATCCTAAGAAAATAGGCAAAAAACTTTCCAATATAAATATTTATCATTTAGATGTTTTAGAAGAAAAGGTAAAAGAATTTAAAATCGAACTTGGCATTATTGCGGTTCCGGCACAAGCAGCTCAAGAAGTTGCAGACAAATTGGTAAAAGCCGGCATAAGAGGAATAATGAATTTTGCTCCTATAAATATTACGGTGCCTGATAATATTGTATTAAGGAGGGTAGATTTATCTGCTCAACTTGAATATTTGACCTACTATTTGGAGGAAATTTAATGAAGCTGTCAGAAATAAAAGAGCTCCTTCAGGCTAATGTATTGTGGGGAGAAGAATTTTTAGAAGCTGAAGTTACCAGCGCGTGCGGTGCTGATCTGATGAGCGATATTCTTGCAGATACTAAAACAAATGCTTTGCTTCTTACGGGACTTACTCATAGACAGATTATCCAGACAGCTGTAATGAGCGATTTTGTGGCGATTATGTTCGTCAGGGGCAAGGTTCCGCCAGCTGATGTTATAAGTCTTGCAAAACAGGTTAAAATTCCCCTTTTAAATACAAAGCTGCCGCTGTATGAAGCATGCGGCATTTTATATGAAGCCGGCTTAAGACAGCGTGTAGATGAACGAAGGGCCGCAGAAAACGCGAAAGCTAAAGAAAAAGAGCGGTCACAGACTATGAGACTCGTTTACAGTATATCCGGTAATGACTTTAACAATGCAGGCAGGGCTACAGAACAAGCAAAAATGATTTTAAAGCAGCTTGGCATAGATTCTGCTATCGCACGGAAAGTCTCAATTGCTGCATATGAAGCTGAAATGAATATAGTGATACACGCATATAAAGGACAGCTAGTTTTTGAAATTACACCTTCATACATCGAAATAGTTGCAGAAGATGAAGGACCGGGTATACCAGACATCCAAAAGGCTATGGAAGAAGGTTACTCTACTGCTCCTGCACATATAAGAGAATTAGGCTTTGGAGCTGGAATGGGTTTACCAAATATGAAAAAATTCTCAGATGTATTTGAGATAGATTCAGTTGTTGGAAAGGGCACAAAGGTCAGAATGGTTGTTTACCTATAGTGTGGCTGAAAGTTGGTGATATCGTTGCAACAAGAGTACTATCACTCTGTTACTCTTAATGTTGATAAATGCAAGGGCTGCACAAATTGTATAAAGGGGTGTCCGACGGAAGCGATAAGAGTTAGAAAAGGAAAGGCACATATTTTGGAGAATAAGTGCATTGATTGCGGCGAGTGCATAAGGATATGTCCTAACGGTGCAAAATATGCAATTACAGATAATTTATCTAAATTAAAAGAGTTTAAATTTAATGTTGCACTTCCCGCCCCCAGCTTTTTTGGACAATTTAAAAAAGAAGCTTCTATAAAAAGCATTATTTTCGCTCTCAAGAAAATCGGTTTTGATGAAGTCTACCAGGTTCCTTTAGCAGCGGAGGAAGTTTCGATTGCAATTCGTGAGTATATTAATACGCACAAAGAAATGCGGCCGCTTATTTCATCATCCTGTCCTGCTGTTTTACGGCTTATACAGGTGAGATTTCCGGAACTTATAAAAAATATAATGCCGGTGAAACCTCCTATGGAAATTGCCGCACAAAGAGCGAAGGAAATTATAATCGAAAAAATGGGATTGAGGCCCGAAGAAATTGGCGCCTTCTTTATAAGCCCATGCCCTGCTAAAGTTACTGCAGTAAGGCAGCCGTTAGGATTAAATAAATCGTCGGTAGACGGAGTAATCTCAATATCAGAGATTTTTGGAGACATAGTAAAAAATCTGGGAGATGATGAAGAAGAACAGGCATCAATATTCGGTGAAGCTTCCGGCCTTGGAATTGGCTGGGGCAGAGCAGGAGGAGAAAATTTAGCAATTGGCGGAGATAATTATCTGGCAGTAGATGGTATACACAACTGCATTGGAGTGCTAGAAGAAATTGAGATGAACAAACTCCCTGACATAGATTACATTGAATGCCAGGCGTGCATAGGCGGCTGCATAGGCGGCGCACTTGCAGTTGAAAGCCAATATATTGCGCGAGTCAAGATACGACGTTTGTCAGAAAAACTGGGCACCAAAAGCCCAATTAAGAAAGAAAAGGTAATCGAAGATTTTCGTAAGGGTTATTTCGACTTAGAAAATGCAATTTTACCAAAGCCTTCAATGAAATTGGATGATGATTTGTCAGAGGCTATCCGCAAGATGGAGCTTTTAGAAAAAACTGTAAAGGATTTGCCGGGCCTTGATTGCGGAAGCTGTGGCTCTCCAAACTGCAGGGCACTGGCTGAAGATATTGTAAAAGGACAAGCGAATGAGGAAGATTGTATATTTAAACTGCGAGACAGAGTAAAGCAGCTGGCCGGCGAGATGTATGATCTTGCACAAAAGCTGCCTCCAACCTTAGATGCAAAGGAAAGGCAGGAGTGAAATATAAATGGATTTAAAAACTATGCAAGATTTACTCGCGCTAAAGTTAGTTACAAAAATCACAAACCTCGATAGAAAAGTTAAAGGCGGGTACGCTTCAGACCTTTTAAGCTGGGTCATGGCCCATGCTAAAGAAGATGAGGTTTGGATAACGATTCAAAGCCATCAGAATATAGTAGCAGTAGCCTCACTCTTAAATCTTGCGGCAATAATTGTTGCCGAAAGTGTAACCGTAGGCGAAGATACCATAAAAAAGGCCGAAGCCGAAAATATTGCAATATATTCCAGCGAAAAATCGATTTTTGAGCTCTGTGGTATACTGTATAATTTATTGTTATCGGAGACTTAGGCAATGCTTAAAGAATTTGGCGCAGATCTTCATATTCATACCTGTTTGTCACCGTGCGCCGATGACGAGATGATTCCCGTAAACATCTTAAATATGGCAAAACTGCTTGGCACTAAAATAATAGGAATATGCGATCACAATTCAGCTAAGAATATTCAAGCAATAATAGACTTGGCTAGTGGCTATGATATTTTAGTGGTGCCGGGTATGGAAGTGCAGAGCGTGGAAGAAGTTCATCTGCTGTGTTTTTTTGAAAAAATGCAAACACTTTTAAAGTGGCAAGAATGCGTATACGGTTCTCTGCCTTCTATAAAAAATAGGCCTGAGTATTTTGGCCATCAGTGGATAGTAGACGGCCAAGGCAATATTTTAGATGAAGAATGTCGGATGCTGCTTGCATCAACTTCTTTTACGGTAGAAGATATTTCTAAAATGGTGGCAGAGCTTGGTGGACTGCTTATCCCTGCTCATGTAGATAGAGGTAGCTACAGCATAATAAGTCAGCTTGGTTTTATACCTGAAAGCCTAAGAATTGACGGAGTAGAATTTTCCAGGATGATCTCCAAAAATGATTTTATAACTAAATTTCCGGGCCTTGAGAGGTACACCTTGATTACATCTTCTGATGCTCATAGATTAAAAGACATGGTTTATCAAAAAACTTTTTTCCATATAGAATCTTTAAATTATGCCGAAGTTGTTATGGCTCTTAAGGGTTTGGAAGGGAGGAAGGTAGTAGTAACTTAGGTAGATATAAATGCATATGCTTATTCATATTGTGAAAGAACTCATTATAACATTTAAAGCGAAGGAGAGGAAGAAATAATGTCAGTAGTTTTAAATCAGCAACAAGAGTTTGCTGAAAAACTAAAGCAAGTAGAAGTAATGTTGGAAAAATACAAAGGTAAAAGAGGTACTCTATTACAAGCACTGCAAGAAGCTCAAAATATCGTCGGATATTTACCGATGGAAGTTCAAAAGATGGTTTCAGAGGCACTAAATATTACATTAAGTGAAGTCTACAGTACTGTTACCTTCTATTCGTTTTTCAGTTTAAAACCAAAAGGAAAATACCAAATAAGAACATGCCTTGGAACAGCTTGCTATGTAAGGGGAGCAGAGAAAGTCCTCGATAGGTTAAAAACCGAGCTTGGTATCGATGTAGGAGATACTACAGATGATGGAAAGTTTTCCCTTAATTCCTGCCGCTGCATAGGCGCCTGCGGACTTGCCCCTGCTATGATTATCAATGATGAAGTTTATGGAAGAATGACCCCTGATAAAGTTCCGGATATCTTAAAGAGATTTGAGTAATCATGCAAGAACTTTCGCTGCATATCTTAGATATTGCTCAAAATTCAATAGCAGCAAAAGCATCCCTTGTGGAAATTGAAATTGAAGAAGACAAAAAGAAAGATTTATTAACTATCAAGATCAAAGACAACGGAACAGGTATGGACGAAGAAACATCTCGCAAAGTGTCAGACCCGTTTTTTACTACGAGGACAACTCGAAAAGTAGGAATGGGCATCCCTCTTTTTGCACAAGCTGCCCAAAGCTGCGGAGGAGATTTAAAGATCTACTCTAAAAAAGGTAAAGGAACAACAATTGAAGCCACATTTATATTAAGCCATATTGACAGAGCTCCCTTGGGAAGTATGTCAGATACGATGGTGTCGCTTGTTGCATCACACCCGGAAATTGACTTTGTATACAGACATAAAGTGCAAGATAAGGAATTTGTTTTTGATACTCGCGAGATAAAAAAGATACTACATGAAGTGCCTATAAATAATCCGCTGGTTCTCGACTGGATAAAAAAATTCATCGAGAGCGGCTTGAAGGAAATTGATGGAGGTGCGTAAAATGCCAGTAATCAAGTCGATAGAGGAGCTTGAAAAGATTAGAGAGCAAGCAAAAGATATGATAAATCTAAGAGTGGACAATGAAACAAAGACCCGTATAGTAGTGGGCATGGGAACTTGCGGTATCGCCGCCGGTGCAAGAGCTGTCATGCTTGCGATCTTAGATGAATTAAAGAAGAGGAATATAGATAACGTAATTGTTACTGAAACCGGCTGCATAGGTCTTTGCCAGTATGAGCCATTAGTAGATGTCATTCAACCCGGTAAGCCAAAGGTGACATACGTCAATATGACGCCAGAAAAGGCAAGAGAGGTTGTAGTAAAGCATATAATAAATAATCAAGTTGTTGATGAATATGTAGTGCCAAATGTATAACAGATGGGATAACTTAAGGAGGTTATAGAAATGGAAATATACAGAGCCCATGTCCTTGTGTGTAAAGGAACCGGGTGCACAGCTTCCGGCAGCGAAGCAGTCCTGGATGCTTTTGAAAAAGAAATAGAAAAAAAGGGTCTTTCAAAAGAAGTTAAGGTGGTTCAAACAGGCTGCCTTGGTCTTTGTGAACTTGGACCAAATGTACTAATTTATCCTGAAGGAAGTTATTACTGCACAGTCAAACCCGAAGATGTTCCTGAAATTGTTGAAGAGCATTTGCTTAAAGGCCGCATAGTAGAACGCCTTTTATATAAAGAACCTGATACCAAAGAACGTTTCCGCTCACTGATGGATATCGATTTTTACAAGAAGCAAAAACGTATAGCTCTTAGACACTGCGGGCTTATAAATCCTGAAATAATTGAAGAGTATATAGCAAATGACGGTTATGCTGCTTTAGCCAAAGCACTGACTCAAATGAAACCGCAGGAAGTAATTGATGAAATTAAAAAATCGGGTTTAAGAGGTCGTGGAGGCGGTGGATTCCCCACAGGTAACAAGTGGCAGTTTGCTGCAAATGCTGAAGGAGATATAAAGTACGTAGTATGCAACGCTGATGAAGGAGATCCCGGTGCCTTTATGGACCGCAGCGTTTTGGAAGGAGATCCCCATACTATATTGGAAGCGATGGAAATTGCAGGTTATGCCATTGGTGCAAGCGAAGGCTATATATATGTAAGAGCTGAATACCCTATAGCTGTAAAACGATTGGAAATAGCAATTGAACAGGCTAGAAACCATGGACTTTTAGGGGAAAATATCCTTGGAACCGGCTTTAATTTTGATATCTTCTTAAGACTAGGCTCAGGAGCTTTTGTATGTGGAGAAGAAACAGCACTTTTGGCTTCAGTCGAGGGGCGCCGTGGAGAGCCAAGACCAAGACCGCCATTTCCTGCAAACAAGGGACTTTGGGGTAAGCCTACAATAATAAATAATGTAGAAACTTTTGCTAATGTGCCTGAAATTATATTAAAAGGTGCTGACTGGTTTTCAAGCATCGGCTCAGAAAAGAGCAAAGGAACTAAGGTATTTGCAGTGGGAGGAAAAATCAACCATACAGGCCTTGTAGAAATCCCGATGGGAACACCACTGAGAGAGGTAATATACGATATCTGCGGAGGCATTGCCAACAACAAAAAATTCAAGGCTGTCCAGACTGGCGGACCTTCGGGCGGCTGTCTGCCGGCATCCTTGCTGGATATGCCAATTGAATATGACACTCTTGTACAAGCAGGTTCTATGATGGGCTCCGGCGGTATGATAGTCATGGATGAAGATAACTGCATGGTAGATATAGCAAAATTCTTCTTAACCTTTACCCAGGAAGAATCTTGTGGGAAATGCCCGCCGTGCAGAATCGGTACCAAAAGAATGCTTGAAATCTTAGAAAGAATAACAAACGGTGAAGGAAGAGAAGGAGATATTGAGCTTTTAGAAAATCTGGCAAACAGCGTTAAAGCTTCAGCTTTATGTGGCCTTGGCCAGACAGCTCCCAATCCTGTGCTTTCTACAATAAGATATTTTAGAGATGAATATGAGGCACATATAAAGGATAAAAAATGCCCGGCCGGTGCTTGCAAGGCTTTAATACATTATGAAGTTGTGCCTGAAAAATGCAAGAGCTGCGGTGTTTGCGCAAAGGTATGCCCGGCAGGTGCGATCAGCGGTGAAAGAAAGCAGCCATATAAAATAGATACGGATAAATGCATAAAATGCAACAGCTGTTTTGACAGATGCCCATTTGACGCCATTGTCAAGATATAGCGGAAGGAGAGAAAAACATGGGTGATATGGTAACATTAACTATAGACGGAGTAAAAGTGGAAGTTTCCAAAGATGCTACAGTGCTTGAAGCCGCAAGAAAAGCTGGAATCAGAATTCCGACGCTCTGCTTTTTAAAAGGAGTAAACCAAATAGGAGCTTGCCGCATGTGTGTTGTAGAGGTAAAAGGCGGCAAGGCGCTGCAGACCGCTTGCGTTTTACCGGTTTCAGAAGGCATGGAAGTTATTACTAACTCTCCTGCAGTAAGAGAATCAAGAAAGGTGACTTTGGAACTTTTACTTTCAGATCATAATTTGGAATGTCCCACATGCATAAGAAATCTAAACTGTGAGCTGCAAAAGCTTTCAGAAGAATTAGGCATAAAGTCTCTTAGATATCCCGGAGAAAAAAGCAAGTCTCAATATGACGATTTCTCACCTTCAATAGTAAGAGATACATCAAAATGCATATTATGTCGCAGGTGTGTAAGCACATGCCATGATGTGCAAAGTGTAGGTGTAATATCGCCTAACTACAGAGGGTTCAATACGGTAATTGCTCCGGTATACGATATGAGTTTAAATGATGTCCCCTGCACTAACTGCGGTCAGTGTATAACAGCTTGCCCGGTTGGAGCTTTAAAGGAAAAAGATGATACAGATAGAGTATGGCAGGCTTTAGCCGATCCGGAAAAATTTGTCGTAGTTCAAACCGCTCCTGCAATAAGGGTATCTCTAGGAGAAGAATTCGGCAAAAAGCGTGGAGCAATTGTAACAAATAAAATGCCTGCTGCCCTCAGAAGGCTTGGCTTTGACAAGGTATTCGATACGGATTTTTCGGCTGACCTTACAATTATGGAAGAAGGATCTGAGTTTTTAGACAGGCTCCAAAACGGGGGTAAACTTCCCCTTATAACTTCCTGCAGTCCGGGGTGGATAAAATTCTGTGAGCATTATTATCCGGAATTTCTTGAAAATGTTTCGACATGCAAATCTCCACAGCAGATGTTTGGAGCTCTGGTAAAAACGTACTATGCTGAAAAAATCGGAATAGACCCTGCAAAGATCTTTTCAGTATCTATAATGCCCTGCACTGCCAAAAAATACGAGTGCCAGCGTCCCGAGATGTTCTCTAGCGGATATCAGGACGTAGATGCGGTCCTGACTACTCGGGAAATTTCAAGGATGCTAAAGGAAGCAGGAATAAATCTTAATACTCTTCCCGATGAGGATTTTGACGAGCCTCTTGGAATATCCACCGGCGCAGGCGCTATATTCGGTGCAACCGGCGGTGTTATGGAAGCTGCCTTAAGAACCGTATATGAGATTGTTACCAAGAAAGAGCTAAAAAACATAGATTTTACTCAGGTAAGAGGAGTAGAAGGCGTTAAAGAAGCGACAATCGACATAGACGGACTCAAAGTAAACGTAGCTGTTGCCCACGGTCTTTCAAATGCAAGAGCCGTACTTGAAAGAGTTAAAAATGGCGAAGCCAACTATCACTTTATCGAGATAATGGCATGCCCCGGCGGCTGCGTTGGCGGAGGCGGACAGCCGATACTAAGTTCAGACGAGCGCTGGGAGATAGATTATAGGGAAGAAAGGGCAAAAGCAATATATGAGGTAGATCGGAATATGCCCCTTAGAAAATCCCATGAAAATCCTGCAATTAAAGCTGTCTATGAAGAGTTTTTAGGCAAACCCCTTGGCGAAAAATCTCATGAGCTGCTTCACACTCATTATGTAAAACGCGAGCTCTATCCCGTTATGAAATAATAAGAAAAGACGTAAACCAAATCTTTAAATCTCATAAATTAAATATATTAGTGGAAAGCGAAAGCTTGGAGAATAAGAAAAGCCCGCTTTCCACTTTCTTTTAATAAAATTTTAGCTAGACTATGGCGGAAACTAAAATTGCTGTTCCTTGAATAGATTGTATTTCTGGTATATAATTTAACCGTCGTTTTCATTTTTTAAATAAAACAAAAATAACAGCGGAGGTGTGAAAAAAATGAATAATTTCTTAAGTCCAAAAGAAATAGCAGAGGCATTTGACAATGTGTCTGTGGGTAAAGCAAAAAATTCACTGGTAAATTTAATTATTTTAGGAATTTTAGCAGGAGCTTATATTGCCTTTGCAGGTTTTGCATCACAAATGATATCCTATGGTATAACAAATCCCGGCCTTGCAAAGTTTGCAAGCGGAGCAGTTTTTCCAACCGGTCTTATATTAGTAGTAATTTGCGGAGCCGAACTTTTTACAGGAAATAACCTTATGATAATAGGCCTTATGGATAAAAAAATCAGCTTGGAACAGCTTTTAAGAAATTGGATTACGGTTTACATATCAAATTTTATAGGTTCAGTAATTATTGCATACCTGATAAGCTGCAGCGGCTTACTTGACAGTGGCGGTCAGCTTTTAGGAGCTACCGTAATTAAAACAGCAATAACAAAAGCATCATTACCTTTTAGCCAGGCCCTTGTTAGAGGAATTTTATGTAATATAATGGTGGTGCTTGCTGTATGGATGGCTACTGCCGCAAAAGATATCGCAGGCAAAATTTGCGCTATTTGGTTTCCTATTATGCTCTTTGTGATGTCAGGCTTTGAGCACAGCGTGGCCAATATGTATTTTATACCTGCCGGAATTTTTGCCGCCTCAAATGCGGCCTATCTTGAAGTAGGCAAGATTGATCCGTCTTCAATAGGTGTTTTGAACGCGGGGGGTCTTTTTTCAAATTTAATTCCTGTTACCATAGGCAATATATTAGGAGGAGCTATTGTAATAGGAATTGCTTATTGGTATGTATACAGACGTAATTCTTAAATCGCCATAATATTATTTTTAAATGAAGGTTTTTAGTAAAACTTGTCGAATAATAACTAGGTTAGCTCAAAGAAGGAGGCGAAAGAATGGTTAAGACCTTTAACGGTGGTATACATCCACCATACAATAAAGAATTGACCAAAAATAAACCTATAAAGGAAGCTGTTTTACCCAGCAAGGTTATACTCCCTATGGGTATGCATGTAGGTGCTCCCTGTGAGCCGCTGGTAAAAGTTGGAGATATGGTAAAGAAAGGCCAAAAAATAGGAGATTCCAAAGCCTTTGTTTCGGTGCCGGTTCATGCCAGCATTTCAGGGAAGGTAATTGCAGTAGAGCCTAGATTATGGCCGGGCGGAGGTTTAATGATGTCCGTTGTTATCGAATCTGACGGGAAAGACGAGGCCTATGAGGATATTAACCCTCCTAAACCGTTAGATAAGCTGACGCCAGAAGAGATAAAAAGTATAATACGCGAAGCCGGCATGGCGGGACTAGGAGGCGCAGGTTTTCCCACACATGTTAAACTTGCGGTACCGCCGGAAAAAAATATAGATACAATCATTGTAAATGCTGCAGAGTGCGAACCTTACATCACAGCAGACCACAGGCTGTTACTAGAACATCCGGAAGATGTGGTTTTAGGCCTTAAGGCCATTATGAAAGCAGTCAATGTGAACAAAGGAATTATAGCAATAGAAGACAATAAAATAGATGCGTTAGACGGTATAAACCGAGCCATCGCCGGAAGCGAAGGGATTCAAGTTATAATTTTAGCTACAAAGTACCCTCAAGGCGGCGAAAAACAACTTATACAAGCTGTAACTGATAGAGAAGTTCCCTCTGGCGGCCTGCCTATGGATGTAGGAGTAATAGTTAACAATGCCGGCACGTGTGCGGCTATTGCAAAAGTGCTAAAAACCGGTATGCCTCTTATTGAAAGAATAACCACGGTAACCGGTTCAGGGATAAACGAGCCGAGCAATCTTTTGATAAGAATAGGCACACCCCTTATTGATATTATAGAACAGTGTGGCGGCTTTAAAGGCACTCCCGGCAAGGTTTTAATGGGTGGCCCGATGATGGGCCTGGCCCAGTCTACACTGGATGTTCCGGCCATAAAGGGCACCTCCGGCATATTGGTTTTAGAAAAATCAGATGTAAAGCTTTTTGAACCATCGACCTGTATTAATTGTGCGCGCTGCGTAGATGCTTGTCCCATAAACCTTTTACCTACAAGACTTGCTAAATTCTCGGAAAAAGGCAGATGGAAGGACGCTGAAGACTACCACGCAATGGATTGTATAGAATGCGGTTGCTGTGCATATGTATGTCCGGCACATATACCGCTGACACAACATATAAGGATTGCAAAGAATACTATAACAGCTTTAAGGAAGAAAAATAAGAAGTAGATTTTTTCTGACAAGATAGGAGGTAGCTGTATAATGGAGGACTATAATTTGATTGTAACGTCTTCTCCTCATATACATTCAGGAGAAAGCACGTCAAAGATAATGTTAACAGTAGCCGCAGCTTTGTTACTGCCCACCATTGGAAGCATATATTTCTTTGGACCTAGGGCTTTAGCTCTTGTGATAGTAAGCAGCGTGGCTGCGGTAATAACGGAAGCCATTTTTCAAAAACTTAGAAACAGACCCATCACTATTAAAGATGGAAGTGCTCTGGTAACAGGAATGCTTCTGGCCCTTAATCTACCACCGGGACTGCCTTACTGGATGGCAGCAGTAGGTGCTGTGGTAGCTATATCTTTAGGCAAACAAATTTACGGTGGAATAGGAGCCAATCCGTTTAATCCCGCCCTTATAGGCAGAGTATTTTTGATGGTATCATTCACAGGCCCGATGACCACATGGATAAATCCCGTAGACGGGACAACTGGGGCGACACCCCTTTCGCTGATGAAAATGCAGGGAGTATCAACAGATTATATGAAACTATTCCTAGGAAATGTAGGCGGATCATTAGGAGAGACATCAGCATTACTTATTATTATCGGAGGTCTGTTTTTGATATTTAAAGGTTATGCAGATTGGAGAATACCCGCAAGCTATTTAGGCACAGTTGCGGTCTTATCTCTTATTCTAGGCAGGGATCCTATTTTTCATTTACTTGCAGGCGGCCTTATGCTAGGGGCATTCTTTATGGCAACAGATATGGTTACAACACCTATTACAAAGAAAGGCAAAATAATCTTTGGTATTGGAGCAGGGTTTTTTACAGTTTTGATAAGATTTTTCGGCGGGTATCCGGAGGGCGTGTCGTTTTCTATTCTCCTTATGAACGCCTTTACACCGATAATCAATAGATTTACCGTCCCTAGAATCTATGGTGAGGTGAAAGCCAAATGAACCAATATGTAAAAATGATAGTAGTGCTTCTTGTTATTTCGTGCGCATCTGGGGCGGTTCTAGCCTTGTCTTACGCAGTTACTAATCCGAAAATTCAACAGCAGGAACTACAAAAGTTGCAAGAATCAGTGCTTAAGGTAATTCCAGGTGCAACCAAAATGGAAGAGGTGCAAAAAGACGGAATTACAGTATATATTGGACTTGATGATCAAGGAAACAAGAAGGGGATAGCATTTCCTGCGTCAGGCTCCGGCTTTAATGGTGTAATTGAGCTTATGGTGGGATATAATCCTACTGAAGGCAAGCTTACAGGTGTTGAAGTGCTGTCTATGAGCGAGACACCGGGTCTTGGCGCAAAAATCACGGAAGAGTCTTTTACGGGACAATTTAATGGCAAGTCGGTTAAAGACCAATTTATAGTCAAACAAGATGTACAGGCGATTTCGGGTGCCACAATATCCTCTACCGCGGTAACAAAGGCAATAAAGGCCTCGCTAGATGAAATAGTAAAACTGTACCCCGTAGGAGGTGATTTTTAGTTATGCAGCTAATAAAGGATTTTGTAAATGGTATTTGGAACGAAAATCCAATATTTCGAATAGTTATAGGTATATGTTCAGCACTTGCAGTAACTACTTCAGCAAACAACGGTATTGCAATGGGAATGGCTCTTACTTTTGTGCTGACATGTTCAAGTATATTAATATCACTGCTCAGAAACATAATTCCTTCAAAGGTCAGGATTCCGTGTTATGTTATAGTAATAGCTACTTTTACTACCGTGGTCGACCTTTTTATGAAAGGATACTTTCCTGCATTATACAATGTCATGGGAATATTTATCCCTCTAATAGTGGTTAACTGTATTGTCCTTGCACGAGCAGAAGCGTTTGCTTCAAAAGTAGGCCCTCTTAGAGCAACTGCTGACGCACTTGGCATGGGCTTAGGCTACACATGGGCAATTACTCTAATCAGTATAATAAGAGAAATTATGGGAACAGGATCGGTTTTTGGGTATAAAATTCTCGGAGCAGGTTTTACGCCATGGGTTATTGCAATCTTGCCGCCCGGAGCCTTTATAGTTATGGGTATCTTGGTTGGCCTTATGAATCTTATAACTAGAAAAACAGCCAACAGCGCCGACGGCCATTAAAGGAGCGTGATTATATATGGCAAAAGAATTATTTTTTATCATTGTTGGTTCGATTTTTGTAAATAACTTTGTTTTTTCCAGATTTCTTGGCAACTGTCCATTCTTAGGCGTCTCCAATAAAACTGAAACAGCAATCGGAATGGGTATAGCAACAACATTTGTACTTACCATGACGGGAGTTGCGGCATATCTTATTCAAAACTATGTATTAGTTCCCTTCGGATTGGAAGATTTTCTTCAAATAGTTGCCTTTATCCTTGTTATAGCGTCATTGGTGCAGCTTGTGGAGATGATAGTTTTAAAAGTAAGTCCTACTTTATATAATGCCTTCGGCATATTTCTGCCGCTAATTACTACTAACTGTATTGTTATGGCTGTTGCACTTTTGATACCGCTGAACAACTATAATTTAGTAGAAAGTATTGCCCTGGGATTTGGAGCAGGAGTAGGTTTTACATTGGCACTAGCTTTAATGTCCGGCATAAGGGAAGAATTAGAATTTGCAGATGTTCCGGATGCACTTAAAGGGCCTGCAATTGTATTTATTACAGCGGGTCTGCTGTCGATGATATTTTTAGGTTTTACAGGACTTGTGCCACTAGCGTAAGACAAAGCGTGGGAGGTAAAAAAAATGTCTAATATAATATTAATTTCAATATTGAGCATGGGTGGCCTGGGCTTATTGCTGGGTGCAGGTCTTGCAATAGCGTCCAAGCAGCTGGCAGTAGAGACGGATCCGAAAGTAGATGCTATTCTTGAAGTACTGCCGGGAGCTAACTGTGGTGCGTGCGGATATCCCGGCTGTTCAGGCGCGGCAAAAGCAATTGCTGAGGGGAGAGCACCGGTTAATACTTGTCCTGTAGGGGGAGAAGCGGTTGCGAAAAAGGTTGCCAAGATTATGGGCGTTGATGATATAGGTGCCTCAGGAGATAGAAAAATTGCAAGGGTTCTGTGCCAAGGAGGAAATAATGAAGCTAAAACAAAAGCGGAATACCATGGAGTAAAAACATGTAAAGCAGCATCCATGGTAAACGGCGGCCCAAAAGCCTGTCCTTTTGGCTGCCTAGGTTTTGGCGACTGCACAATTGTTTGCCCTGTTGATGCTATAATTATGGGAGATAATGGTCTTCCTGTAATAGACGAACAAAAATGTATTGGCTGCGGCCTTTGTGCCGAAGCATGTCCGAAAAACGTTTTAGCGCTAGTTTCCGAGAAAAATGAGGTATGGGTAAGCTGCCGGGCCACGATGAAACCAAAAGAGACAAGGCAGGTGTGCAGCAAAGGATGTATAGCTTGCAAACAATGTGAAAAAGTATGTCCTTTTGATGCTGTCCATGTCAACAATAACGTGGCAGTAATTGACTATGAAAAATGTCGCAGCTGCATGCTATGTGTTGAGAAATGTCCGACCAAATCAATTGTTCCAGCATTTAGCCAGCGTAAAAAAGCGGTAATTATCGAAGAAAAGTGCACCGGTTGCACCGTGTGTGCCAGGAATTGCCCGGTAAAGGCAATTACGGGAGAGGTAAAAAAAGTTCATACCGTAAATCCGGAGCTGTGCATCGGATGCGGGATTTGTCAGGAAAAATGTCGCATGAATGCTATCGAAATGGTGCGTGACGGCGAAAAAGAGATAAAAACTAACAACAAATGCGCCACTGCAAAATAATAGAAATATTAGCTAAAACCTATACGTTTATCACAAAAGCCCGAATGCTTAATTACGCGTTCGGGCTTTTGTGAATAAGAAATGTGTTATTATGGATATAAGAGTATGGCTTAGTGAATGTTTATTGCCATGGAATACTGCAAGATATTAAGATATTCACAAAATACAGTAAGTAGGAGCTACCGTAATGAAGCGATATCAGAAAGTATATGAAACAGTAAAATCTGAGTGTATGCGACAATTAGAGCAAAATGGTGAACTTTTCGGAGTTTGTGCCCAAGAAGTTGCAGAGATTTTAAAGATATACCGTTCTAATGCTTCCAGCGACTTGAACTACCTTGTGCGAGAGGGAAAGCTGGAAAAAGTAAGTGGAAAACCCGTTTTTTATAAGATTAAAGCAGAAGATCTTGATTTATTAACAAGACATAAACTTTACATAGAGAAGAGCAATCAGAAAGCTCAGGGGGTTTTGGATAAAATTATCGGAGCAAATGATAGTCTTAAGACAGCTGTATTGCAGGCAAAAGCGGCTATTATGTATCCACCTATGGGCCTTCATACCTTACTGCTGGGCGAAACCGGTACAGGGAAATCTATGTTTGCTGAAGCGATTTATAGACATGCTAAGGAAATTGGAATACTAAAAAAAGAGGCTCCATTTGTAACATTTAACTGTGCCGACTATGCCCATAATCCACAGCTTCTTATTTCTCAATTGTTTGGAGTAAAAAAGGGGACATACACAGGGGCTGATAAGGATAAAGCGGGTCTTGTGGCCAAAGCTGATGGGGGAATACTTTTCCTTGACGAAGTTCATAGACTGCCGCCCGAGGGACAAGAAATGCTTTTTTATCTTATAGATAAAGGTTTGTATAGAAGGCTTGGCGAAATAGATGCGTTACATGAAGCACGAATTCTAATTATATGCGCTACTACAGAGGAGCCGGAATCCTCTCTTCTTTCAACCTTTATAAGGCGAATACCGATGACAGTAAAACTTCCACCCCTTAGGCAGCGCACACTTAGCGAGCGCTTAGAACTCATAAAAACTTTCTTTACAGAAGAAGCAAAATATCTAAAAATTGATATTCATGTAACTGAAAATTCCATGAGAGCCTTATTACTCTATGATTGTCCAAATAATATAGGGCAGCTTAAAAGTGATATAAAATTAAGCTGCGCAAAGTCTTTTATCCGTTACATATCCGGCAAAGAAGAGGATTGCCTCAAGATTAGAAGCGAAGATTTGCCCGAGTATGTAAGAAATGGCATACTGCATTACAGGGAACACCGAGAAGAGCTTAAAAGGCTTGGCCTGAAAAGTGAAGCAGTTTTTGGAGCAGAAAAGGATAAACCTCAAATTCTTGATAAAACAAATACACTTAATATTTATGAGGTTATTGAAGAAAAAAGAAATACTTTAAAACGAAAGGGATTGACAGAGAAAGATATTGACTTAATGCTATCGCTTGACATAGAAAACATTTTAAAAAAATATATTTCAAGACTTAATGAGCAAAGCATGGAGCAACTTTACAAAGTAGTTGATAAAAAAATTGTTGCCATAGCTAAGTGTTTTTTGGATTATGCAGCAAGCCAATTGAATAGAGTTTTTAGCGAAAAAGTATTGTACAGCATTTCTATGCATGTCTCCAGCACTTTAGAAAGGATTAAAGCCAATAAAATTATTTTTAATCCACGTACCAATGAAATCAAGACACTGTATCCAAAAGAATTCGGTGTTTCTTTTAAAATGGCTGAACTATTAAGAAATAATTTTGGAGTTGATATACCAGAAGATGAATTAGGATTTATTACTATGTTCTTAATAACAGAAGAAAACGGAAAAGAAAACAAGTCGTCTCGCGTCGGGGTAGTGGTTGCAATGCATGGGGAAACTACAGCTACTTCTATGGTGGATGTAGCTGCAAAACTGCTGGGCGAAAGACACGCCGTAGGCTATAATTTGCCTCTTGATAAAAAGCCGGAAATAGCTCTTGAAGAACTAACTGAATTGGTAATTAAAATAAATGAAGGCAAAGGTGTAATCGTTTTGGCAGACATGGGGTCCCTGGTGTTTTTTGGCGATATTATTCACGAGAGAACCGGTATACCCATAAAGACCGTCGAAATGGTAAGCACTCCAATGGTACTTGAAGCTTCAAGAAAAGCGACAATGGCGGCAAGCCTTGATGAAGTGTATGATGCAGTCATAAATTTTAGTCCTTATATTGGCCGCATTTATTATGCTGATAACCTAAACTATAACAAGGGCATAAGAGATGATGTAATAGTAACCGCGTGCTTTACAGGCGAAGGTGCAGCCTTGAAAATGAAGGATATTGTGGAAAGATATTTAGATAACACTTGTAAAAATGCAGATGTTATTCCTATAGATATAAATTCAGTGGAAGATTACAATAGAAAAATCGCTCAGATAAAACAGGAAAAAAATATCCTTGCAGTAATTAGTTCTGTAAAACCGGAAGATATTACATTAAAATATCTTTCACCAAAAGACCTTCTTGAAAATAAAGCGGAAAGCTTCTTGAAATCAGAGCTCTTAGACAAAAATATTGTTCTTATAGAGCAAATGAAAGAAGTAGTCAAGGAAAATACAAGTATTGATTCGGAAAAGTATATTAAAGACTTTATCACTTTCTATAAAAGCTTAAAAAAGCACAACATAATACTCAATGAGGATATGATAGTAGGCTTTATCCTTCACATTTCCTGCGCAATAGAGAAAATCCAAACAGGCACCTTTAAACCTAAAATCAATACCGCTCAAATAAGTTTTCTAAAGGAGAAATACCCGGAAGATTTCAAGACAGTCGCCTCAGCACTGGAATCCATGGAGAAATCATTTAATATTAGTTTCCCTGATGAAATATATTCAAATTTAGTGAAGGTAATTCATTTCTTGTAATAACAATTGTTTCACCAATAATATTCTTCGCTGCGCTAAGAATTACAACATATTGCTCGAAATGGTAACGAATGAATAATAAAGTGCCCTGATGTGTCAATAAGACACAATAAAATAACAGGAGAATATAAAAAGTATCGCGGAACACATTAATGTTCAGCGATACTTATACTTAAGATTTATTTTCTTAACGAATAAGCCATCCGGCGATATGTGTGCCTTTTTCCTCTTATTGCAATAGAAAGGGCTGATATATTTTCCGGTAAAGCAATACCGCCATAACCTGCATCGCCGATGTGTTGAATATCTGCTCCTGCCATTTTTGACATTAAGGCCATATCTTGTATCACGTTTAAATTAGCACCTTCTTGCGAAGTCCCTATGGCAGTTAAAGCCATTTTTCCAGTTTCGTGAACTGCGCTTATTTGACGGCGACATAGCTCGAAATCCAATCCGGGTATCGTTCCCGGCGCCCCTATTAAAATAATATCTGCACCTGCCTTAGAAAAGTCTTGGAGTACTTTTGGATCGTAGATATTATCACTGCCGGCGCCGTGCATCTTCCCCGCGATTATTACAGCTTTATCACCTAAAACATCCGCAGCTTCCTCGATTCCTTTTAAAATATCCTCACTTGTAATTCCTGTTTTGGGATTTCCGGTTATGACTATGTAGTCAAAACCCAGTTCTGATGCTTTCTCCAAATTTTTTTTGTTTAATTTTCTGCCCTCGCAATAATTAGTATTTTTTGGAACCGGCTCCATGTTTACACCCAACAATCTTCCAACTACATTTTTTATTTTGCGTATATAATCTCTATCAGCAGAATTTCTACGAAGGATTTTTTGAATTTCAGCAGATTTATTTACCATATCAGATGCATCTGATATTGCCAAGTCTTTATCATCTATACCAAAGATGAACGGTGCGTCAAAATCAAATGAATTCAGTGTAATCATATCTGCACCAAAGGCGGCAGCAAGTTCCGGATTGCTTACACCGTATACTATGGGTTGTTTTGCGACATCGGTTTCCGCCATTACTGTTCTGCCTTCTGATGAGCTTATTGATAAAAGCAAATCCTTTTTTGAGATATTCATCATGTCTTCAAAATTTAATTCAAATGTTCTTTTCACAAAAATTCACTCCAGCTTCTATTTATTCTATCGATTTTTTGTTTTTAAAAGCGTTTTCATAAAGCTCGATAAACTCTTCTATAAGGTCCTTTGCCAATGTTGCTGCCATAAGATGGTCTTGAGCGTGGATAAGCAGTAAACTAATATCATATTTTTCACCGGCAGCTTCTTTGTGCAAAATATCACTTTGCACATTATGGGCATTGATCAATTCTTCTTTGGCTTCACTTATTTTTTGACGGGCTTCTTGAAAGTTGCCTTCTTTTGCAAGCTGCAATGCTTCAAAGGAGAGACTGCGTGCATTTCCAGCGTGAGCTATAATAGATAAAATTATCTGTTCATAATCCATTTTCGAGAACTCCTTTAATTGTTTATAAGGTTTATAGCAAGATCTAAAATCTTAGTGCTGTCTACCGATCCATATATAGCAGGTGGAATTATTGTATATTTTTTGCCTCTTTGAGCACATAGGTTTTTGATATATGGCTCTTTATATCGAATTTGCGGACCAACCATAACTACATCATAGTCATCGATGACTTGCTCTAATTCTTCAATAGTATTAGCGTCAACTTTAATATCTTCTATTTTTCGCTTCTCAATTTCTTTTTTCATTTTTTCAACAATCAGGCTTGTTGACATACCGCCTGCACAAACTAATAATATTTTCATACATCTTCCTCCATTGCTTGTTTTGTTTCTTCATCAAATTTCATCTTATCCCACATTCTAAGGAATGGATAATAGATGATAGCGGCAATAATAATATTAACTAATTGCAGTATAATGGCTTTCCAATCCCCGGTTGTTAAGAAACCGCTGATAAAAACCGGAGTTGTCCATGGGACTATCGCATAAGGTCTAGCGACTAAATTAGTTGCCATTGCAATATATGTTGTAATGGCTGCTGCCAAAGGAGCCAATATAAACGGAATAAACATTACAGGATTCATTATTATTGGCATGCCAAAGGTTATAGGCTCATTGATATTAAATATTGCGGGCCAGATTCCAACTTTGCCAATAGCTTTTAACTGCGAAGACTTAGCCTTTAATAACAAAAGAGCAAGAGCAAAAGTTGCACCGGCACCGCCGACAAAAACAAATACATAAATAAACTGGTTTGTTATTATATTCGGCAGCATTTCCCCAGCTGCTTTAGCTACTGCATTTTGTTCAGATAAAGATAACCATACTGGTCCTAAAAATACTGCTACAATATCGGCTCCCTGTATACCAACACACCAGAGAAGTTGAATTACAACTATTGCTACGAGAGTAGCAGGTAAAGAAGAGCCTAGGTTCATGATAGGTATACCGAGAACAATGTTAATTGCTTCAGGCAAGGTTAATTTTGTAGTTGTCAATAATACAATGTTAACAATCCAAACTAAAAGCAACGCAACAAATCCCGGAAGCAAAGCTGCAAAAGACCTGGCAACAAAAGGCGGAACCTCAGCCGGCATTTTTATAAAAATGTTTTTCTCCATGAAAAATCTTTGAATTTCTACTGCTAGTATTGCTATTATCATAGCAACGAATAAGCCTTTGCTTCCTAGCCATTCTGCAGGAATATTACCATTATCTGTAGCTGGCATCGAAAGTAAAAATGCCGATACACTTATTATACCGGATGCTAGGCTGTCAAGCTTGTAAGAATTCGAAAGTGAGTATGCAACCGAAAAAGATGCTACAAGTGCAAGGATTCCAAAAGTAGCATTAGAAACCTTGGAAAGTTCGCCTCTAAAAGGTGCAACTGCGGTATCTAGAGCTTCTATAGGCGGGTAAGCTATTATTAAAAATAGAGAGCCAACCAACAAAAGTGGCATTACAGCAACAATTCCTTCACGCAAAGCTTTAAGATGTCTCTGTTCCGCAAGCCTTCCTGCGAAAGGCATAAAGTGATCATTTAAAAAATTCATGATAGCGTCCAAAATAATCATCCCTTCTTTTTTATCTTATAATATTATCCGGAATTAACATAGAAGCAAAAACTATGCCATAACTTAAAAGCTTGATTTTATCAAGGCAATTTCATATGTGTATTAATATGTATTATAAAGTTTAATAGATATTGCTGATGTGTATTGTGAGTGTATAATGCATCCTGAGTAAGATAAATATTTTTTAAAGAACAAATTTGATTGTATTATTTTTTAAAACTGATAAACTTAAATTATCAAAGTGATAAAAACAAAATTTTTACTAAAAGATAGCCTACAGGAGGAAATAAAGTTGGCAAGTATTTTAAAAAGCATGCAGAATACTGTTGAAAAATATGCCAAAGTCTTATCTCAGGTTTTGGGTGTTGATGTAGAAATCGTAGACGATAATTTTGAGCGTATAGCGGGCACAGGCATGTTTTCCGGCAGAATAAACAAGAATATGGAAAATGAAGGCTATGTGTATAAGGATGTCATGAAAACAGGTAAACAGCAAATTATTTCAGAACCCGGTAAGCATGAAATATGCAAAAACTGCCCTAAAATCGCTCAAGAAGGTCATTGCGAAGAAACCTTTGAAATGAGCATGCCCATAAAAATTGGAGAAAAGGTTGTAGGCGTGATGGGCTTTGTGTGCTTTAGCGAGATACAGAAGGAGCACATTTTAAGTAATTCAGAGACCTTTATGGAATTTTTAGAGCAGATGTCTGATCTTATTTCATCAAAAGCAAAAGAAGAAATCGAAAAACAGAACATGCTCACTCTTATAGATATGTTAAATGACATAATCGATAAAATAGATCAAGGGGTCATTGTGTTAGATAAGAATGAAAAAATTTTAAAGGCAAATAGCATAGCAAAGAGTATTTTCAGTATAAATGATACGGCAGATGTATTCCCCGAAATAAAAATAAGAACAACCGGAAATTCTCTTTTAAATATGAAAGAATATGAGCTTAAGGCAGGAACTAAAAATTATATCTTAATTGGAGAGGAATATGAAATTTTCGAAGGTGACTTTAATTACAGCAAAGTGTTCATATTCACTGATTTAAACTCACTAAAACAGAAAATGTTTTCTGCAACAACTACAAGAGAGAATGTGAATCTCGAAAATATTATCGGTGAATCCGAGTCAATAAAAATGCTTAAAAATAAGGTCAAAAAGATTGCTCCATCATCTTCAACGATTCTTATCACAGGGGAAAGCGGCACCGGAAAAGAAATATTTGCCAGAGCCATACATGCCGAAAGCGATAGGAAAAACAAACCTTTTGTAGCAATTAACTGTGCAGCAGTGCCTGATACACTTCTTGAAAGTGAGCTTTTTGGATATGTAAAGGGAGCTTTTACCGGAGCAGACCCCAATGGAAAAATTGGCAAAATAGAGTTTGCCAATAAGGGCACCCTTTTTCTGGATGAGATAGGGGATATGCCTCTTTATCTGCAGGCAAAACTTCTTAGAGTTTTTGAACAAAAAGAGATTGTAAGGTTAGGTTCAAATACGCCTGTGCCTGTCGATGTCAGGATAATTGCCGCAACAAATAAAAACCTTGAAAAACTTATTGAAGAAGGGGCGTTCCGCGAGGATCTTTATTACAGGCTCAATGTCATACCCTTTTATATACCGCCCCTTCGTGAACGTAAAGATGATATAAGGGTGCTGACAGATTACTTTGTTCATAAATATTCGGCGCTCTTTAAAAAGAAAGTTATCGGCTTTGAAAGCAAGGTTTGGGATTTGTTATATAGTTACAGCTGGCCCGGAAATGTCCGTGAACTTGAGAATGCAGTGGAGTACATGATAAACATGTTAGACGACAAAGGCATAATAACTGTAAACTTACTTCCTCAAAAAATAAAGACTGATTTAAATAGAGATGACAGCTTAATTACATTGGAAGAGCTGGAAAAGGGTTTAATAGAGCGTGCCCTTCATTTATATGGAAATACCGTAGCAGGGAAGCAGCAAGCTGCGGATGCGCTGGGTATAGGAATTGCTACCTTGTACAGAAAACTTAAAAAGTATGATATACAATAAACTTACCAATTATCATTTTGATAATCATCTATCATTTTGATAAATGATGTCACGCCTTCAACATTAGCCAAAACTGCTTTTAGGTGATTATATTTATCATAATGATAAATATAATCGAAGCTTCAAAGAAACAATATAAAAATTAATTATTCGAAAAACCGCCTAAAGCCTTCTGATACAAGGCTTTTATTTTTTATCATTGATTTCGAAAGTTTAGGCATAATACTTGCATTATATTTTAGTAAAGAATCATGAAGCTTTAAAATACTAAAAGGCAGGTATCGACTAATGAACGATTTACCGATTAAGTTTATTTATAATAACAATGCTAGAAAAAATTATAGCGAAAAGGTTTCTGTAGATGTTATGTCACAAGAGCAAGTTAAAAAGGTGCGTAATTTTCACAAAAGCTTTCCTGAATATTCAGTGACACCGCTGCATACTTTAGACAACCTTGCCAAAAGATTTGAGGTAAATAAAATCTGGGTAAAGGACGAATCTTATAGATTCGGTCTTAATGCTTTTAAAGTTTTGGGCGGCTCCTTTGCTATAGGCATGTATTTAGGCCAAAAGCTTGGCATGCCACAAGAAGAAATAACCTTTGAAAAACTGCGTTCGAAGGAAATTAGAGAAAAAATAGGAGATATCACTTTTGTAACTGCTACCGATGGTAATCATGGGCGAGGCGTAGCATGGGCAGCAAGGCAGCTGGGGCAAAAATGCGTAGTTTTTATGCCTAAGGGTTCTTCAAAAATTCGCCTGCAAAATATAATAAATGAGGGTGCTGAGGCATCGATTACAGAATACAATTACGACGATTCTGTAAAAATTGCAATGGAATATGCCGAAAAGCACGGAGGAGTTATTGTACAAGATACGGCTTGGGAAGGATATGAAGACATACCCCTTTGGATAATGCAAGGATATGGTACGTTAATCGATGAAGCGATAGAGCAAATTGAGGGACTTGGTGAAGATAAGCCTACGCATGTTTTTCTCCAAGCGGGAGTAGGTTCCTTTGCAGGCGCTGTCCAGGGCTATCTAGCATCGCGTTATAAGGAAGAAAGACCTGTAACACTTATAATTGAGCCTGAAACAGCTGCCTGCATATATGAATCGGCGAAGGCAAATGACGGAAAGCCCCATGCCGTAAAAGGCAGTCTTGATACCATTATGTCAGGGCTTGCATGCGGCGTGCCAAATATAATAAGTTGGGAAATTTTAAGAGATTATGCTGATATGTATGCTATATGTTCTGATAATACGGCAGCAAGAGGTGTAAGGATACTTGGCAGCCCGATAAAAGGAGATGCGCAAGTAATTTCCGGAGAGTCAGGAGCTGTAGGCATGGGAGTTTTAAGTTTGATAGCAGAAGCTGAAAAACTCAGCAAAATGAAGGATCTACTTAGGATTGACGAAAAGTCAAAAATCCTCCTTATAAGCACAGAAGGCGATACAGATCCGGTGGATTACAGAAAAATAGTTTGGGATGGAAAATATCCTTCATACGATCTTTTGTAAAAATATGAGAGGTGAAAAAGAAATGCTAACAGAAAATCAACAAAAAGAAGTAATAAATCTATGTCAAGATTTAATAAGAATCAGAAGCTATTCCGGCCAGGAGGAAATGCTTGCCGCAAAACTGGCTGATACTTTCAAGGCAATGGGGTTTGATGAGATTTTAACTGATGATTATGGTAATGTAATAGGCCATATGAGAGGCGGTAAATCCGGCAAAGTTATTTTGTTTGACGGTCATATGGATACTGTACCTGCTGACGAAAGTCAGTGGAGCAAGGCACCTTTTGAAGGGATTATTGAAGAAGGGAGGATATACGGCAGAGGAGCTTCGGATATGAAAGGCGCTATAAGCGCGATGGTGTGTGCGGCTGCAAATTATGCAAGAAGCACAAAGAAGGATTTTGCTGGAGATATATACATTGCAGGTGTTGTCCACGAGGAATGCTTTGAGGGAATAGCATCTAGAAAAGTCAGCGAAAAAGTAAACCCTGATTATGTTGTCATAGGAGAAGCTTCAGAGTGCAACATTAAGCGCGGGCAGAGAGGAAGAGCGGAAATAGTCATAGAGACTTTTGGCAAAAGCGCCCACTCTTCAAATCCTAAAGCAGGAATAAATGCTGTCTATAGTATGACAAATTTGATTGATGAAATCCGCAAAATAAAGCCTATTCATCACGACTTTTTGGGAGATGGAATCTTAGAACTTACAGATATAAAATCATCGCCTTATCCCGGAGCATCCGTGGTGCCTGATTATTGCAGAGCAACATTTGATAGGAGACTTTTGGTGGGCGAAACAAAAGAAAGCGTTTTGCAGCCGATAAAAGATATTATTACAAGGATGGAAAAAGATGACCCGAACTTTAAAGCAAAAGTGTCCTATGCTTTAGGGGAGGAAAAGTGCTATACAGGCACAAAAATACAGGGAGAAAGATTTTTCCCGGCATGGCTCTATGATGAAAAAGAAGATTTTATCCAAAAAACCTATGAGGGGCTAAAAAGCGCAGGCTTTCAGCCTGAAATAACCCATTACTCTTTTTGCACTAACGGCAGTCACTATGCGGGAGAAGCGAATATCAAAACACTTGGCTTTGGTCCGTCTAAAGAGAGTCTTGCACATATAGTAGATGAATATATAGAAATCGAGCAGCTTCTAAAAGCAACATGTGGCTATTATGAAATAATCAAGGCTTTATTAAGCTAAATCAAGGAGGGTTTTAGATGAGCGTTTTCGATATCATAATTAAAAATGGCCTTGTAGTCGATGGAACAGGTGCCAAAGGCAAGAAGGCAGATATAGGTATAAAGGATGGTAAGATCGAAGCAATAGACGGCGACCTTAAGGATGCTGAAAGTAAAACAATAATTGATGCATCAGATAAGGTAGTATCCCCCGGATTCATCGATACCCACAGTCACTCGGATTTACACGTATTTGCAGAACCTTTTGTTTCGCCAAAGATTCGCCAGGGAGTTACAACTGAAGTTATTGGTCAAGATGGGATGTCGCTTGCACCTATAAAAGATGAATACATTTCTTCTTGGAAGAAAGCTATGGCAGGCTTAGAAGGCGAGTATGAAGTAGAGTGGACCTGGAGGACCACTGGTGAATACTTAAGCCGGTTAGAAGAGCTTGAGCTTGGCCCGAACATTGCATTCTTAGCACCTCATGGCAATCTACGCCTTTCAGCTATGGGGCTTGATGATCGCCAACCGACTTCGGAAGAGCTTAAATCAATGGAAAAACTTTTAGAAAAAAGCATTCAAGAAGGCGCTTTTGGTATGTCTACAGGGATGATATACCCACCTTGTTGCTATGCCAAAATCGATGAGTTTATTGCTTTAGGGAAAATACTTCATGATGCAGGCGCTGTTTTTGTAACACATCAGCGTAGCGAAGCAGATAGTATATTAGATTCTATGGATGAAATTCTTACTATCGGAAAAGAAAGCGGCTGCCGAGTGCATTTTTCCCATTTTAAAGTTGCCGGTAAGAAAAATTGGGATAAATTTCCAAAAGTAATGGAAAAGCTGGATAAATCAAATAAGGATGGTATTACTGTTTCCTTTGATCAATATCCTTATGTAGCAGGCAGTACAATGCTTGGAGTAATTTTACCGCCCTGGGTCCACGACGGAGGAACAGATAAACTTCTGGAACGACTTAAAAGCTCGGAATTAAGGAAAAAGATGAAAGAGGACATAATCAACGGAATACCGGGATGGGATAATTTCATTGACTTTGCAGGCTTAGACGGAATTTATGTAACATTTGTTAAAACAGAAAAGAACCGTGATCTTGTTGGCAAAAATTTAGTTGAAATCGGAGAAATAAGGGGAAAAGACCCCTTTGATGCAGTATTTGATTTACTGCTCGAAGAAGAAAATGTTGTAGGTATGGTGGACTTTTATGGAAAGGAAGAACATGTTGTAGAGATTATGAAAAGGAAAGAACATAATGTATGCACCGATGGCATTATGGGAGCAAAACCTCATCCTCGGCTGTATGGGACATTTCCTCGTATTTTAGGAAAATATGTTCGAGAAGAAAAGGTACTGGATTTAGAGACAGCGATTTACAAAATGACCGGCAAGCCCGCAAGCGTTCTTGGCTTAAAAGATAGGGGACTGCTAAAAGAAAATTATGCAGCAGATATAGTTATTTTTGATCCACAAAAAGTAAAAGATACCGCCGATTATGTTAATCCTATCCAGTACCCCGAGGGAATTGATTATGTAATTGTAAATGGGCAAATACTTGTAAATAATGGCAAGCCGCAGCCTGTAAAAGCAGGTAAGGTCTTAAGATTTAATTAAATTAGTTAAAAAATTTAACGGAGGTTAATATTATGTATGACTTAATTATCAAAAATGGTAAAGTTGTATCCCCTACTTCAATTGTAGAAACAGATATCGCAGTTAAAGATGGGAAAGTGTCAGCATTGGGCGATATAGAAGATTTAGGAGATGCCAAAAGAATAGTAGATGCAGAAGGTAAATATGTAATGCCTGGAGTCATAGATGCCCATATGCATGTTGAGGCTCCTTTTCAAGGATGTTTTGGCGCTAATGATTTTTACACTCAAAGTATATCGGCAGCTTTCGGCGGCGTCACGATGCTGATGGATTTTACCAACACATTCAAAGGAAAGTCTGTATTTGAAGCGGTAAAAAAAAGGCATGAAGAAATGAGCAAATCTGCTATTGATTATAGCATACATGGTAAATTCGTGGAAGCACCTGAAAATATATTAAATGAGGTAGAAAAAATTGTTGATTATGGATGCCCTTCGTTTAAACTATTTATGACATATAAAAAAGAAGGTGTTATGGCGGATGACGAAACGTTAATTAAAATATTTTCAAGGGCGAAAGAATTAAATGCTTTACCGATGGTTCATGCGGAAAGTAATGCTATAGCTGAACTGAATATAGAAAAATACAAGAAAATAGGAGATCTAAGTTGGCCTAGATTCGCGGATTCTAAACCTATCTTATGTGAAGCAGAAGCGGTAAGTAGAGCAGTATATTTTTCAAAATATGTTGGGAATGCTTTGTTAATAGTTCATACAACTAATGGAGAAGCATTAGATATAGTTAGGAAAGCTCAAAATGAGGGATACCCGATTTATGTTGAAACATGTCCTCACTATCTTACATTATTTAAAGACTTATATGAAGATCCAGAAATTGGTTACTTGGCGATTTGTTCTCCACCACTTAGGACGCCTCAAGAAGCAGAGAATTTATGGAAGGGTATGCAAGATGGAACAATTTCAGTAACTGGTTCTGATGATTGTACTTATTCAAAAGAAGAAAAAACCATGTTTTTAGAGAAAGATGAAAATGGTAATTTCATTCCCGACTTTACCAAGGTAGTTAATGGGTGCTCCGGGACTGAAATTAGATTACCAATTTTACTTTCAGAAGGTGTATCGAAAGGGAGAATTTCAATAAATAAAGTATGTGAAATTACTAGCACAAACGTTGCAAAAATATTTGGATGTTATCCGCGCAAAGGTATTATAGCACCTGGAAGTGACGCAGATATAGTTATAGTAGATATGAATAAAGAAGTTACACTATCACCTGAGGTGCTGCATAACAATATAGACTATTGCCTGCATGAAGGGATGAAAGTTAAAGGTTATCCGGTAATGACCATTTCAAACGGTAAGATAATAATAGAAAGCGGAGAATTCAAGGGAAAACGAGGAGATGGCAAATTTATAAAAAGACAGATCGAGCCTGACATATTAAGGAGATTTAGCTTGTAGACTAATATAAATAAGTCAAATCCAGATAGGGGCAGATGCAAAAGCTATAAATAGCAAATCATAATATCTTATCTTTTACAACAATGTTTTCAAACTCGAGTCTTACTTAAGGAATAAATTAAGACAACCCCTGATTTTAAAGAGGAGGATAACACATGGAAAAGGAAAATCAATGTACTGAAAATAAAGAATTATTGCCTATGCTGGATTCAGAAAGAACAATGTCGCTAGGAGATTATACTATTTTATGGGCTGGAATGACTATTAACATAGTCGGATTTAGCTTAGGTGCCCAATATTATAACGGAGGAAAAGGCTTATCACCTTGGACCGTGGTTTGGGTTATGCTAATAGGATATGCCATAGTGACATTTTTTACTATTCTAATAGGAGAGATTGGAACAAGCTATGGAATTCCTTTCGTGGTTTATAGCCGTGCGCCATTTGGATATAAAGGAGCGCGCGTTGCCGGATTATTACGTGCTATACCCGGCATTTACTGGTTTGGATTTTTAACCTTTATAGGAGCAGAAGCTATGAATTATATGATGAGTATAATTTTTCCTGGTTTTAACAATTTAACTTTAATGATTATAGCATTTGCTATTATGCAAATAGTAAATGCTATGTATGGGTTAGAAGCCATGGCAAAACTTGATTGGATTGCTATACCAAGCTTAGGAATATTGTTTAGTGCAATTTTAATTATGATTCTCAAAAAATATAATGTTTCAATTCCTGACATCATGTCAGCTAAAGCTAGTGGCGGCTATTCAATTCCATACGCAATAGCAGGCATTGCCGGCGGATGGATAACAATGGCGTTAAATGGATGTGATTTAACCAGAAAAATAAAGCGGGATAAGAATTATGAAAAAATGAGTTTCTTGCAGCGCAATCGTAGAGCAATTTTTGGTCAAGTGATTGGTTTAATGCTAGTAGGAGTATTAACGATGTTAGTTGGTATGGCAGCTGGCATTACTTCTGGCTATTGGGATTTGAATGAAGTCATAAATGATTTATTTACAAATAAAGTAAGCCTCATTTTATGTTATATATGCGTAGTATTTGCCCAGTGGTCAACTAATACAGCAGCTAATCTATTACCTCCATCGTTAGTTATGTTGAGCATTTTTCCAAAAATGAAATATTCAGTTAGTACTATTATATGCGGCGTGATATCAGTAGCTATTCTGCCATGGACAATACAGGATTCGGGTGGGTTTCTTATAAATATCCAAAATTGGATATCGCAATTGCTAGGTCCCATCATAGGTATTGTATTAGCTGATTATTATCTCATACGTAAATGCAAGGTAAATGTTACAGATTTGTATAAACCCGGAGGAGAGTATGAATATAATAATGGTTATAATATGAGTGCTTTTGCTGCATTAATTATTTCATTTATAATAGGTTTATTTTTTGAAGGCTATGCGTTCTTTGTAGGGCTTTTTTTGAGCATATTCGTATATTATATTCTGATGAAATATTACACTTTAAAGAAATATAATCCAGATATTGGCAAAGAGATCTCATTTTATCCTGATAATAATTGAAGAAATTTAAAAATTTCCTATAATTTGAGATATATAAAAATGCTTCAAATACTAACAAATGCCGCGGCATGGTCACTTTCATTCTCGTACAAGGAAAAATTATCCCATTTAACCTCGGGATGCATGGGATTGTAATGGGGCTTATTGTTTCCGGCCTGCTCACAGTTTTTGTAAGTTTAGCAACTCCAAAACCTCCAAAGAAAGTTATAGAAGTTTTTTGGGGCAAATCAAAGCCAAATGAATTAATTTAGATAAAATTCCCTTGAAAATATAATCTTTATATGATATCATGACTCATAATCAATTCAAAACTTAAAAATTTTAAAAAACAACCTTCAGGGCGGGGTGAAATTCCCCACCGGCGGTAAGCTCGAGAGAGTAAGCCCGCGAACTCCGATGTGGAGCCGATTTGGTGCAAATCCAAAGCCGACAGTATAGTCTGGATGGAAGAAGGTTCATTATATTTTTATAGATCTATTTGCCCTGGAGAATGTATTTTCCGGGGCATTTTTATTTTACATAAAAAGCGAGGGATTTTATGGAAACTGATGAGTACTTTATGCAAAGGGCATTGGAACTTGCAGAAAAGGGTAGAAAAACAACGGGAGAAAATCCCATGGTAGGTGCAGTTATCGTAAAAGAAGGCAAAATCATAGGAGAAGGTTATCATAAAAAGGCTGGAGGATCTCATGCAGAAATAGAGGCTTTAAAGGAAGCCGGAATTAATGCAAAAGGAGCAACTATTTATGTAAATCTGGAACCTTGCTGTCACTATGGGAAAACGCCACCTTGCACTGAAGCACTGATAAAAGCCCAAATAGCAAGAGTAGTTGCGGCTATAGAAGATCCCAATTCAAAAGTTGCCGGAAAAGGGTTTTCACAATTACAAAATGCCGGGATAGAAGTTTCAGTAGGTGTTCTAAAGGATAAAGCATCAAAGTTAAATGAAGTTTTTATTAAAAACATTTCCGAACAAATCCCCTTTGTGACAGCAAAAATAGCTCAGAGCATTGACGGAAAGATTGCCCTATCTTCAGGAAAGTCAAAATGGATAACATGTGATGCTGCCAGAAAAAGGGGCCATGAAATAAGAAGCATGTATGATGGTATTTTGGTAGGTATAGGGACGGTTTTAGCAGATGATCCGATCCTTGACTGCCGTCTTGCAAATAACTCGGCAAGTCCGGTGAAGATAGTCTTGGATTCATCGGCTGCAATTCCTATAGAGTCAAGACTTTTGCAGGGCAAGGATAAGGTTATTTTAGCTACTACAGCACAAGCTGACAAAGGGCGTTTGAAAAAACTTGAGGAAATAGGTGCAGAAATTGTAACGACATCTCAAGATAAAGTAAACCTTAAGGAACTACTGAAAGCTCTCTATAATAAGGGAATTTACAGTATTTTGGTGGAAGGAGGCGCCCAGGTATTTACTTCATTTCTTATAGAAGGGCTTTTGGATAAAATAATAGTTTTCATTTCGCCAAAGATCATCGGAGGTGATGGCAAAGATTATGTAGGAAATCTTTTTCTAAGGGAAATGAAAGATATATATGATTTTTATATTGACCATGTGGAAAAAGCCGGTGATGATGTGATGCTCGCGATGTATCCTAAAAAATGAAAGGAAGGTGCTAAGTGTTTACCGGAATTATAGAAGAAGTTGGAGAGATATCCAATCTGCAGCATAAAACCAGCGGAGCTATGCTGCAGATTTCCTGCAAGAAAATCCTTGATGGCCTTAAACACGGTGACAGTATTGCGGTAAATGGTGTATGTCTTACCGTAAAAGATTTAAACAAAGCTGGATTTTCAGCTGATATAATGCCTGCGACCTTAGAAAGCACAAATTTGGGGAAACTTCTGCCAAAAAGTAAGGTAAATCTTGAAAGAGCTTTGAAGGTATCAGGCAGATTAGACGGTCATATTGTTCAAGGGCATATTGATGGGGTTGGCGCTATTTGCGAAATTAAAAAGAGTGATGAATTCTTTACAATCCATATTGCTGCAAAACAAGAGCTTTTAAAATACATAGTTTTAAAAGGCTCAGTAGCTATTGATGGAATAAGCCTTACAGTGCAGGAGGTAAGAAGTGAAAGTTTTGGGGTTTCTATTATTCCCACTACTTTAAACAGCACTGCACTCGGCTCTAAGAAGCCGGGCGACCTGGTAAATATAGAAACGGATATTATAGGTAAATATGTTGAAAAGTTTTTAAGGCAAGAGAAATGCAATGAAACAATGACCATGGAAAAACTTATTTCTCTTGGATACTGAAGAGATAGGGGAGATTAGATTGGAAAACAATTTTTATTTTAATACCATAGAAGAAGCCGTTGAAGATATTCGTACGGGCAAGATGATAATAGTAGTTGATGATGAAAACCGCGAAAACGAGGGAGACCTTTTGATGGCAGCTGAAATGGCAAGCCCACAAAGCATAAACTTTATGGCGACTTTTGCCAAAGGTCTTATTTGTGCGCCGATTACCGAGGAAAGGGCAAAACAATTAAAGTTTACACCTATGGTAGAAAAAAATACTGACAATATGGGGACGGCTTTTACTGTATCAGTGGATCATATTGGCACTTCAACGGGAATTTCGGCATATGACAGAGCCCTAACCGCAAAAGCACTGACATACGCCAAGGCAAAGCCTGAAGATTTCCGGCGGCCGGGCCATATTTTTCCGCTTGAGGCAAAACCCGGCGGAGTGCTGCGAAGAGCAGGCCATACCGAAGCTGCGGTAGATATGGCGAACCTGGCAGGGCTTTACCCGGCAGGAGTTATTTGTGAGATCATGAAGGACGATGGCAAAATGGCAAGGCTCCCTGAACTTATGGAATTTTCGAAAACACACAATATAAAAATTATTACTATTGAGGAACTGATAAAATATAGAAAAACAAGGGAAAAGCTTGTTGAAAAAACTGCCGAGGCAGACTTACCAACGGATTACGGTTATTTCAGGCTTTACTGCTACGAAGATATCATAACAAAGGAAAACCACGTAGCTTTAGTTAAGGGAGATATAAACGAGGAAGATACACCCCTTATAAGGGTCCATTCCGAATGCCTTACAGGAGATGTATTTGCCTCTCGCCGATGCGACTGCGGACTACAATTAAAAAGCTCATTAGAACAGATTCAGCGTGAAGGCAAAGGCATACTTCTTTACATGCGGCAGGAGGGGCGAGGGATAGGTCTTGCAAATAAGATAAAGGCATACAGTCTGCAGGATAAAGGCCTTGATACCGTAGAAGCCAACGAAGAATTAGGCTTTGCAGCAGATCTTAGAGATTATGGCATAGGCGCTCAAATACTAAGGGACTTGGGCATAAGAAAAATGCGGCTTTTAACCAATAACCCAAAGAAACTCATTGGGCTTTCGGGATACGGTCTTACTGTTACGGAATGTGTTCCTATAAAAATAAAACCTAATGAATATAACATGAAATATTTAGCTACAAAAAAAGAAAAAATGGGCCACTGGCTTTAAAAACAGGGAGGAGAATGTTACATGTCAAAAATAATCGAAGGTAAACTTATAGCTGAAAACTTAAAGTTCGGAATTGTTGTAAGTAGATTCAATGATTTTTTTACAAAAAAACTGTTGGAAGGCGCCGAAGATACACTCATACGCCATGGCGCAGCAGAAGAAGATATTGAAATTGCATGGGTGCCGGGAGGATTTGAAATTCCCCTTGCTGCAAAGCTTATGGCCGAGAGTAAAAAGTATGACGCGGTTATATGTCTTGGAGCTGTGATACGGGGAGCTACGCCTCATTTTGAATATATATCCTCTGAAGCTGCAAAAGGTGTGGCACAAGTATCCCTGCAAACCCAGGTGCCCACAATCTTTGGAATTATAACCACTGACACATTAGAACAAGCCATCGAAAGAGCAGGGACAAAAGCAGGAAACAAAGGAAGCGAAGCTGCTCTTAGCGCTATAGAAATGGCCAATCTTAAAAAGCAGTTGAATTTCTAAAAAATAATTAATAAATTAGACCCATTTTACTGAAAAGGTAAGATGGGTCTTTAAAATACAAACTTTAATTATTGCCCGTATTTCCATGGCTACCGCTGTTTCTGTGATTTACCTGATATATGTAATATGCTATGGCAATTATTGCACCCGCAATAATTGGATCTACGTTTTCTACATATCCTGCAACATCCATGCCGATTACATCTCCGCCTAGACGCCCTGTAACCTGATTATCGGCAATTTCAATATTTACTTCGAATCCGATTACAGGGCCGCCACATCGGCCGCATACGGAATTACCTCGAGCTTCAAGATCTAAGTCATAACCGTCAATCACTCCACCTATTCGCACCAAGAGAAAATCAGGGCCAATTTTTCCTTCAATATTTTTTCCGACTATTGCCCCACCTAGCCTTCCTGCTATAGATCCTTCCTCCATAGAGTAGTTTACATTTATATCATTTCCAAGAATTGCGCCGCCAATTCTGCCGGAAATCACACCATCTTCAATACTGGCATCCACATCATATCCGCCTATGGCACCGCCGATTCTTCCCGAAACTTTTCCCATCACAATCTTTTCTCCTTTAGCTGCATTTAGATTTAAATTGAAACTTTATAATCTAGCACAAATGTCTCCAGACCGTACAGCAAGTATATTGTACAGCATATAGCCTAATAAATAAAGGTAACAACTAACTAGTTTTAATAAGGAAACTTCGTTTCACAATATCTTTATAACTTTTCAAGAAGGATTTTTTCAAATTATAACGAAATATAAATATTAAGTAATAAAATTAGATATAAACGTCTTAAAAATTGAATGAAAAAATAGGAGGTAATTTTATGCATCTACCGGATGAGGTAACAAATGCACTTATGATTTTTTCACATAAGTTCTACCAACTACTTCTAATTGCCGGTGACGATTCGCATAAAAAAAGCCTCCTTTTAAAGCAGATAGCTGAAAGCGGCAACTATGCTTATGTAAACCTTAACCTCGCCCTGTCAGAACGCTTGATGATGATTCCAAGCCATGAACGCAGCTTATTTGTGAATCAGTGCATTGATGAAATCATAAATGGCATCAGTGCTGAAACAGTTATTTTTGACCACATCGAAATACTGTTTGAAAAACCGCTAAATACAGACCCTATGGCACTTCTAAAAAATATCTCGCGGCACAGAAAACTCATATCTGATTGGCCAGGCATCATCAAAGATGATATTCTGATTTATGCTAAACCAGGCCATCCAGAATATATAAAATATCCTATTGAGGTCGATTATACAATTATTGATATAGACCAGAACTATAAGGCTAGTTTTTAACCGCCGCTTTTGAAATGACTAGATTAATAGAGGGAGTGTTTCCAGTGAAATACAGGGAACTTGTCAGTTTTGATCCGGTAGAATCCGTTATAAAATTGGTAGAAGCAGACCAGCCTCAGGAGGCTATGAGGCTGGTTAAAACTTATGTAATGTCAGATAGTATGGCAAAAACATTAAAAGACATAGTTATTCCACAGCTGCAGTTCGAAAATTCCTTTGATAATAAGGGTATATTTATCGTTGGCAACTATGGCACGGGTAAATCTCATCTAATGTCAGTAATATCTGCCATAGCCGAAGATAAAAAGATGCTTGAGCTGGTAAATAACCAAATATTTCAAGAAGCAGCTCAAAGCATTGCCGGCAAATTTGAAGTCTTGAGGTTTGAAATCGGCACTTCAAAGATGGACCTTCGAGACTTAGTTATAGGGCACCTGGAGAAAGATTTGGCAAAAAGAGGCATCGACTACCGTTTCCCATCCATGGAGGAAGTCCCTAATACTAAAGATTACCTTTTAGAGATGATGGCACTATTTCAAGAAAAATATCCTGATAAAGGTTATTTGATAGTTGCGGATGAATTTCTGGATTACCTTCGAGGCCTTACCGAACAAAAAGTAGTCCTTGCGCTTAATTTTCTTCGCGAAATCGGCGAAATTTCAAAGAGCTGCAGGCTACGTTTCATGGCAGGGGTTCAAGAATCCCTTTTTGACAGCGGGCAGTTTGCATTTGTTGCCGACTCACTTAGACGTGTAAGGGATAGATACGAACAAGTAGTAATCCGGAAGCAGGACATATCTTTTGTTGTATCAGAGCGGATACTAAAAAAAGATGAACGGCAAAAGGCGTGGATACGAGAACACCTGACCAAGTTTTCCCATCTATATTCAAATATGGCTGATAGATTGGAAGATTATGTAAATCTATATCCAATTCATCCGGCGTATATAGAAATCTTCGAAAAAGTTTACATAGCAGAAAAACGAGAGGTTTTAAAGACCATAACACATACTATCAAAAAAATCTTAGACAAAGATGTTCCTGAAAACGAGACCGGAATCATCTCATATGACTCATACTGGGAGTATATAAAGGAAAATATTTCCGTGCGCTCAGACCCCGACCTTCGGGAGGTAGTGGAAAAAAGCAATGTATTAGAAGACCTTATACTAAAATCATATACAAGGCCTCAGTACCGACCCATAGCTCTGCGAATCATCCACGCTTTAAGTGTTCACAGACTAACTACTGGCGATATCAATGCACCCATTGGCATAACTGTCGATAACATGAAGGATGACCTTTGTATATATACACCTATGCCTGAAGTAGAGGAAAGTTTTTTAAAGACTACGGTAGAAACAGCGGTCCGGGAAATCTTAAAGACCGTTAGCGGTCAATTTATCTCTTATAACCGAGATAACGAGCAGTACTATCTGGATTTAAAGAAAGATATAGATTATGATGCAAAAATTCAAGCAAAAGCCGATTTCATGGATGATGATATGCTCAATAAATACTATTATGACGCACTGCTTAAGGTATTGAACTGGGAAAGGCCTGAACATAAAACCGGCCGAAGGATATGGCAGTATGAGATTATTTGGGAGGATAAGAAGGTTGAGCGATATGGTTATCTGTTCTTTGGCGCTCCCAATGAACGCACTACTGCTCAACCTCCTAGAGATTTTTACATATATTTTTTACGCCCATATGGCAACAACGTCTATCAAGGTGAAATTGAGAAAGATGAGGTAATATTTGAATTCATAAACAGAGATGAAAAAGTTGATGAATATATAAAGCTGTATGCTGCTTCTATGGAACTTGCAATGGTATCTTCAGCAGATAGTAAACAGACTTATTTTAAAAAAGCCGAAGGTTATCTAAAGGCAATCGTTCAGTGGATAAAAGAACATGTCAAGGAGTGCTTTATAGTAAAGACCGCTGGCGAGCAACAGACTATACAGTACTGGCTAAAAGGTAAAGCTGCCGAAGAGCATACCGTAAAGGAATTTGTGGATATGACTGCTTCTGCATGTCTTTCGGCTTATTTTAATGATAAATACCCTTATTACCCAAAATTTTATACACAAGTAACACAAGAGAATATGAAAGAACTTTTTAAAGCAGGATTAAACTATCTTGCCGGAAGAAAAAATGAACTGGGCGCCAAAGTGCTAGATTCTCTGGGACTTTTGGAAGGTGATATGATTGCACCGGAAAAATCAATTTATGCACGCCATTACATCAAGCTTTTAGAAAATTTGCCGGAAAAACATGTGCTAAACAGAGAAGATGTCTTAGAATATTTAAGTGAAGTTACACTTGATAAAGAATTTCAATTAGAAGATGTATGGGTCACATTGATACTTTGTGCATTAGTATATAGTGGTCATGCTACTTTGACCATTTCTGGACATACTTTCGATGCTACAAAAATGGAAGAAATCGCTGCCGCCAATCCTGCAGATTTAATTTTATTCAAATACTGTCAGGTGCCAGAAGGTGTTCCTGTAAAAATATTAAAAAAACTTTTTGAAGGGTTGGGGCTGCCGCCTGGTCAAATAACTAATCCCAACACGCGAGAAGCCGCTATAGAAAAAATGCTTGTTCGAACAGAGGAATTGACCAAAAGGGTAATCGAAACACAGCAATTTCTCATAAGCAATTTGGCACTTTGGGATAAACTTGCAATAGACGAAGCTACAAAAGAAAACTATAAGGAAAGCTTAAAAACGCTAAAGGATTTCCTTGATGCCATAAAACAATATAACACCCCTGCAAAGTTAAAGAACTTCAGGTTTTCAGAAGATGAGGTAGCAAGTTCCTTAGCTAACATTGAAATAATGCAAGAAATCTTGAATATAAGGGATTTTAAACTAAAAGTTGATCCTTATGTATCCTATCTTACACGTACATGTATGATACTTAGTGATGATAAGTGGAATCAAAAAGTCCAAAAGGTCCGAGTTGAGGTACTAGACAAGGTACAAAAGCCGCAGGAACTGACAGATGCGTATATCAAAGAATATGTAGGTAAACTTCAAGCATTGAAAAAGGAATATATTTCTATTTATATCAAGCTCCATAAAGAATATCGCCTGGATTTAAACGGCGATAAGCAAAAACAAAAGCTTTTAGAAAGTGAATTAAAGCATAATTTGGATATGCTTACTTGTGTTAGTGATTTAATTTATTCAAAACCCTATGAAGAAATTTGCAATAGACTTTTGAAATTGAAAACATGTTTTAGCTTAATTGAAGATGATATTAATATGAGTCCATTATGCCCCCACTGCGGATATACACCTGATGAAGATGAGCAGCCGGTATTTGGAGAGGTGGAAGCCATTGAGAAATCTATGGAAGAGCTATTTTACCAATGGGAAAAGATAGTTCTTGAGATTTTAGAAGATGAAAAAGTAAAGGAAAACATTGCTTTACTAGATAAGCCTCAACGGCAAGCTTTAGAGAGTATTGCCCAAAATCAGCGGCTTCCTGATAAAATCGATTCACAGCTTGTTTCAACGATTAATATGCTAATGAAGGGTCTTGATAAGGTAGAGATTACCACTGAAGATTTAGTAAAGGCAATATTTAAAGGCGGGCCGGTTACTGTATCCGATATGAAACAGCGCTTGAACGATTATATCGATGAGATGGTAAAGGGAATGGATGTCGATCGTGTGCGGATAATGCTGAAATAATGGAGGAATGTAAGTGAAACTAACAAAAGAAATACTTGACAAAGTAAGGAATATTGAAGGCTTTCCGTTAGGGAAGGATGAAGACATTATAGCACTTTCGGACCCGCCGTATTACACCGCATGTCCCAACCCATTTATAGGTGAATTTATAGAAAAATACGGAACTTCTTATGATGAGTCTACAGATGAATACAATGTGGAGCCATATACTGCTGATGTATCCGAAGGCAAGAACGACCCCATATACAACGCTCATTCCTATCATACTAAAGTGCCACATAAAGCCATTATGCGATATATTTTACACTACACAAAACCGGGTGATATAGTTTTTGACGGCTTTTGCGGTACCGGCATGACCGGAGTAGCTGCTGCAATGTGCGAGAATCCTGACGAGGATTTTAAAATAAAATTAGAACAAGAAGCCATACAAGAAGGCAAAACCATAGAATGGGGAGCTAGAAGAGCAGTTCTATGCGACCTATCGCCGGCGGCTACCTTTATAGCATATAATTACAATACCCCAGTGGACGTGGAGGAATTTGAAAAGGAAGCTAAAAGGATATTAGAAGAAATGGAAGATGAATGCAGTTGGATGTATGAAACTAATCATACTATTAATGGTACATCCCAACTAAGCATTGACGGTAAACCCATGAAGGGACGGATAAACTATACGGTATGGTCTGATGTTTTTCTATGTCCTAATTGTATGGAAGAAATGATTTTTTGGAATATAGCGGTAAACAAAAAAACGGGCAAGGTCCTGGATAAATTCCACTGTCCTCATTGCGGACTATTAACTGACAAGAGGAATGTGGAGAAGGCAAGAGTAACCATATATGATAAAGCATTAGGCAAGATGATAGAACAGGTAAAACAAGTACCTGTAATGATAAACTATTCAGTTGGCCGCAAAAGATTTGAAAAGACTCCAGATGAGGAGGATTTGAAATTACTCCAGAAGATTGAGGAGATGGATATCCCTTATTGGTATCCTACGGATCGTATGCCGGAGGGTTATAATACCGAACAGCCTAAAAAATCACATGGGATAACCCATGTCCATCACTTTTATACTAAAAGGAATTTGTGGGTGTTGAGTGCACTTTTTTTCAAAATAAAACCCCTTCGTTTAAAGTTTCTTTTTACTAGTTTATTAACTAGAAGTTCTAAACAAGCAAGATTTCTTGCTAAAAACTATTTCCATGGAGGAGGAGGCTGGGTTGGCACCAGTTTACCAGGAACGCTTTTTATACCTTCATTAAATGTTGAAGTTTCGCCTATTTTTACATTTAAAAATAGAATTAGCACAATTAAGAGGATAAATGCGAAAGTAAATAGCGCAATAGTTACAACAAGTTCTGCTGCGGAAACTTTATTAAATGCCAATACTATCGACTACATCTTTACCGATCCGCCCTTTGGAGCAAATCTCATGTATTCGGAGCTCAACTTTCTGTGGGAGGCATGGCTGAAAGTTTTTACAAATAACGAATCAGAAGCCATAATAAACAAAACACAGGGAAAGGGTTTAGTGGAATACCAAAGAATTATGGAAAGATGTTTTAAAGAGATGCATCGGATATTAAAACCCGGGCGCTGGATGACGGTTGAGTTTCATAATTCTAAAAATAGTGTATGGAATGCCATTCAAGAAGCCATTATGAGAGCGGGTTTTGTTGTGGCAAATGTCCGAAGTTTAGATAAACAGCAAGGGAGTTTCAAACAGGTTACAACTACAATGGCGGTAAAGCAAGACCTTATAATCTCTGCCTATAAACCCAAAGACCGTTTTGTGCAAGATTTTGTGCGGCAGGCAGGTACTGAAGAAGGTGTGTGGAATTTTGTGCGCCAACACCTGGAGCGGTTGCCGGTGACGTTGGAAAGCGGCGGAAGACTTGATGTTATTCCGGAGAGGCAAAATTATCTGCTTTATGATAGCATGGTAGCATATCATATTCAGCGTGGGGCGACAGTTCCAATGGGAGCAGCAGATTTTTATCAAGGGCTAAAGCAGCGGTTTCCAGAACGGGACGGTATGTATTTTTTACCGGATCAGGTTAGTAAGTATGAGCAAAAGCGAATGGAATTGGAGTTAAATGAACAGTTATCTTTTCTGATTCTTGATGAGAAGACTGCAATTCAGTGGCTAAGACAAGAACTTTCAAAGGAACCTAAGACCTATCAAGATATACAGCCTAAATTTTTACAAGAGCTCAAGCAATTGCGTCATGAGAATATGCCGGAACTTGGCGATTTACTGCAGGAAAGCTTTCTGCAGGATGAAAAGGGTCGCTGGTACGTGCCGGATACAAGTAAACAGTCAGACTTGGAAAAACTCCGGGAACGGCGGCTCTTAAAAGATTTTGAGGAATATAAGACTGGCCGTGGCAAGCTGCGCTACTTCAGGACTGAAGCCGTTCGGGCAGGGTTTAAGGACTGTTGGAGCAAAAAGGATTATAATACCATTGTTAAAATAGGCGAGCGTCTGCCGGAATCTGTGTTGCAAGAAGACACTACCCTCTTGATGTACTACGATAACGCATTGACTAGACTGGGGGATTAGGAGGAACTTCCTGTGAAATCAGCGGTTATTGCAAAACTTAAGCAAAGTCCTATACCATTTATATTGTTATATGATATTGATGATATTACTTCATCGGAAGATATCCTAACTTCTATTACCTCACAGGGCTTTCAATTAGTAAATTATGATGATTCCATTGCATTTAGGTATTTTTTTGAGAAAAACTTTCGAGAAAAACCCGATTGCAACATGAAACTTGTACTTAGGGTGACAGGCCGTCACAGCTATATACCATATGATATTGAAAACAGTTTCTATAATATTACTCTTTCACTTAAGGAATTGTTTCCGGGCCTTTCTTATAGTATATTAAAGGAACTGGACAGTGAGCTTTATGATAGGCTGTATAGGGTATATAAGTATATGGGCCAAAACCTTAGCCAGCGGGAAACCCTAGACTTTATTTTAAAAAACCTTTTTGGCATATACCCTGAAACAATTAACAAATTTACAGACCTAATAAAGGCTTTGATTGATTTTTACTATGAAAATGATTCGCTGCCTCAAGTAGTTTCAGATTATCTTGCTGATTTACTAATGTGCAAGGAAGATTTTAAGGAATATCCGGTGAAAAAACTATTAGAGGGTGCCGACTCTTTCTTTGATTACCTGCAGGGACAGTGGGAAATCTTTGTAAAGGGTTTGACCAACACTTTGCCTATAAAAAGTGCGGTAGACTTTTCTCATAAAGATATTAAAATATATTTGGGCAGTCTTTTTGAGGAAGGCTATCTAACTCCTATCCAGAGTGACAGCATTGACAACGTGCCTTCGTGGGTGCACCGAGGAATACTGATAGATGAGCTTGGCCAGCTTAAGGCAAATTATAATAATTTATTGGATCGCCTTTATGATACACTTGATAATATAACTTCTTATAAAGACTGGTTACAAGCAGCAAAAGATTGGGCTGAAATATTGGTTATTTACAATGATGAACGAATCCAAGGAAGGCTTGATGAGAAGGCTTTCATATCGATTTCCGATATGCTAAACAGCAGGTTTCGCACTTGGCTTTTTGACAACTATAATCTATTACCATCATTGTCGTATGTTCGTGCTCCAGTTATGGTTCATCACATCCCTTGGTATATTAACTATAGAATGGGAAAAGATGCTACGCAAAAAGCTGCTCTTATTGTAGTTGATGGTATGGCGCTTGACGACTGGCTTATCATTAGCCGGTATTTGAATCAGAATTCGAGTTGCCGCTTTGAAGAAAAACTTTGTTTTGCTTGGATTCCCACAATTACTTCGATATCCAGGCAAGCGATATTCTCCGGGCAAATTCCTAGATATTTCGGCAAAACTATTTTCAGCACTAGCGAAGATGAACGTCATTGGAAGAAATTTTGGGCAGAGCGCGGCATTAGACCTGATGCTATTTATTACATGCGAGGCATAAAACATTTTAACGAAAATGGATTAAGAGATATCGTTGAAAACCCTAAAGCTAAGATACTGGGTTTTGTAGTGAATATGATAGATGATATGGTTCATGGTCAACAAATGCTTCGTGCAGGGCTTCATCAAAATCTTCGGCTTTGGATGGAAAAAGAAGGTTTTAAAAAATTCCTGCAGACTCTTTTAGAACGGAATTTTGATGTTTACATTACGTCAGACCACGGTCATGTTAGCAGTGTGGGTCAGGGCAACCTTCGGGAAGGCTTGGCGGTGGATAGGGCCGCTGACAGGGTAAGGATTTATGAACAGGGGAAGAATTATGAAACGGCTTTAAAAAGGTACAAGGCATACAAGTGGGCAGGTTATGGTCTTCCCGAGGAGTATAACTATATTATCAGTGACGGATGTTATTCTTACGGCAAGGATAATGAAAAGAATCTCACTCATGGCGGTATTTCTATCGAAGAAGTAGTCGTACCATTTATCCATATAAGGAAGGAAGAATAAATCATGCGAATAGTTGGTCTTGACAGATTTTTAAAAGGTGAGTGGCTGGATAAGACGATGGAGATTGCAAGTAATGAAAGCGATATCAGTTTAATAAGAGAGACCTTGGAAGAATACTTGAAACAAGAAATTCCCGGCGATATTACAAGGCGAAAAGCCAGGGATAAGCTGATGGCTATATGGGTAAATATCCCGGAAGAATTAGAATGTATAAAAAGTGAGGCAATTATACTTTCAAATAAAGTCTTTAATCAAGAGCGATTATTGCTTCACTGGACAATGATGTTTGCGGTTTATCCTATTTTTAGGGATATATCTACAATTATAGGCGCTATTACTGATTTTCAAGATGATGTCACTTTGTCATTGGTGGAAAAGCGCATTTATGAAATTTGGGGAGAGCGCAGCACTGTAAAATATGCAGTACAGAAAATCATGAGTTCAATGGTTGATTGGCAGGTTTTAGAGCGAAGGGGTAATGGTAAATTTAAGAAGAAGACACCTATAAAAATAGAAAATACCTCGCTAAAACTTCTTTATTTAAAAGCTTATCTTTCAGTGAATAACAAGGATTATATAGAATTTTTTAAAGCAAATAATATAAAGAGTGTCTTTCCTTTTGAAATCCAATACAAAATGGAAGATTTTGCATTATCTGATGAATTTGCTTTAGTTAAAATGGGAAGTGATGTGGCCATTTCCCTAGCATAGATTTAATTTTCTCGCTAAATTAAATCATTTATTGCCCACTTACCTTATGGGAGATGATAAATATGAAACCAATTTATGTGGCAATCGTTGGGTTGAGCAATTATTTTGGCGCAAAGATATTTAAGCCGGGACAGTTCTTACGACTTGTTAAAGATTTTGAAAACGATTATGACGGTGAGGCTATTATGGCGATTTTGGAGCCGGTGGGTGCCGTAGGATACGTGGCAAACAGTGTGCATACAGTTCCCCTTGGGTGCTATAGTGCCGGCAGACTTTATGATACGTTTGATACTTTTGCCTATGGAATCGTGCGATTTGTTACGAAAGAGGTAGTTATAGTTGAAATAATAGAGCAGATGCAAGTTGAAATTTATGTAGATGGAGAGGAATCTCTATTTAATGATAATATCGATGAAGACGAATAGTATCCTTAGCGTTAACTTCGATATTTTTAGGGATAAGAATTAGGTTCTATCCCTATTTTTTTATTGCGAAATAGTTGAGCTTTCAAAATTCCTTGAATTATGATTGCTTACAAAGAAGGAAAAAGATGGTTTTTATAGAATATATATCTATAAAAAGGTAATTTTACTAAACCTGAAATTATTATGAAAGAGGGGGGCTTTGATGAAGTGGTTCTATAATCTTAATACAGGCATAAAAATCCTTATTTTTGGTATCATTATGTGCTTATTCATTCTTGGCACAGATTGGTTTGGCCTTCTGCAGCTTGGTGCAATAAACAGTAACGTGGATACAATGTATGAATGGATGCTGATTCCAATAACAAATATCGAAGATGCCAATGTAGCTTTTTCTGAGATTTATGCAAATGGTTTAAGCATGGCTGTTGAGAATGAAACTGATGCAAAGAGCAAGATTCAAGAAAATCTAAATACAGCTGAAGAGATTATAAAAAACTATACAGATACTTATCTGCTTTCAATCGATCCTGCAACTGTGGATATGCTTACGAAAGCAGGCAGACAAGATATTCTTGAAACAGAGGCAACCTCCGTAAATTCGTTAAGTACTCAGATGCCAAAACTAAAATCTGTTTTAGAAACTTATTATCAAAGTCCGGATCTGACTATATGGAAAAACAAAGCTGCACCATTAATAGATGAAATGCGGACTGACATGGAAAATTTAGTAGCAATAAATAAAGATGCTGCAAGCATTTTAGCAAAAGAATCTTTCAATAAATACAATGCAACGAGAAATTTGGTTTTAATGATGATGGCTTTCTCGTTTGTGATCGTTCTTATCCTTACATGGTTTATCAGCCGATCTATTACCAATCCGCTTATCGCTGCTACAAAACTTGCCGAGGTAATTGCTACCGGTGATTTATCAGTTAATGTTCCGGAGAAATTTCTAGATAGAAAAGATGATATAGGAAAATTAGTCAAAGCCTTTGATTTAATGATACGAAATACCAGAAATATGGTTTCCCAAGTATTAAGCGATGCAGAGGAAATGAGCGCTGAAAGCGAAGAATTATCAGCAACAGTGGAAGAAGTTGCTTCTCAAATCGAGACGATCAACACTGGTACCGTGCAAATTGCTGAAGGGATGGAAGAAACAAGTTCTTCTGCAGAAGAAATTAATGCTTCAACTCAAGTAATACTTGGAGCCACAGAAGGCCTTGTGGAAAAAGCGCAAGAAGGAAGCAAGGCCGCAGATCAAATTGAAAAACGCGCCAATGAAATGAAAAACAGCGCTATACAATCTAAGAATGAAGCAGAGTCGATTTACAGCGAAAAGCAGGACGAAATTATAAAAGCCATTGAAGAAGGTAAAGTCGTAGAAGAAATAAGCAAAATGGCTGACGATATTTCCCAAATCGCAGATCAAACAAATCTTTTAGCACTCAATGCCGCAATCGAATCTGCTAGGGTTGGTGAAGCAGGTAGAGGATTTGCAGTAGTTGCGGAAGAAGTTCGAAAACTGGCCGAACAATCGGCATCGTCAGTAGCAAATATTCAAAAAATCATAGAAAAAGTTCAGAGAGCATTTAAAAATCTTTCTGGCAGCGCAAACGGCATACTCGATTTTATTGACGAAAAAGTTAAAACAGACTACAACGCTTTTGCTGATATGGGAGGACAATATTTAGCTGATGCCAAAATGGTAAAACAACTGACTCACCAGTTTTTAACAAGCACTCAAGAAGTAAAAGTTTCTGTGGAAGAAATTAGCAAAGCAATAGAAAATGTGAGTGCTACCACAGAAGAAGGAGCTGCCGGTTCTTCGCAAATTGCAGAGAGCGTATCTCAAACTGCTGCAGCTATTGATAACGTAGCAAAGGTTGCCGAAAATCTGGCACATCTTGCAGAAAGACTAAACGAAGCAGTGCAGAAATTTAAAATCTAATTGACCAACAAAAACAAGGGTCGCTCTTACAAGGGCGGCCCTTTATGATATAATTTCCTTAAAGATAACTACATTTGATTATTGAGGTGGATAGGTAATGAAAGCAGTCGTATTTACCGGCGGAGAAATAAAAAATTATGAAAAAGTTAGAAAATATACAGTGAACACTGATTTGATAATATGTGCCGACAGCGGCGTGCGGCATGCATTTAGTATGAACGTGAAACCGGATATACTTGTAGGAGATTTAGATTCAATCAGCTGTGAAGATAGAAAAAAAATTGAAGAATCAGGAACGAAAATTGTGAAATTTCCAAAAGAAAAAGATTATACAGATACAGAACTTGCAATTTGCGAAGCGTTAAAAATGGGGACAAGTGAAGTGGTGCTTCTAGGTGCTCTTGGCGGCAGGCCTGATCATAGTCTTGCAAATATATTTTTAATGGTAAGCTTTAAAGAAAAAGGCTTGAAACTAAAACTTGCAGACGAAAACTGGGAAATGTTTGTTATTGACAAAAAAGTTGAAATACCGGGGGAAAAAGGCGATATATTATCTTTAATTCCTTTAACGCCGAAGGTTCAAGATGTTAAGACTGGCGGGCTTTATTATCCTCTAAAAGGAGAGACTCTTGTTATGGGACCTGCTCGCGGCATAAGCAATGTATTTGTTGAAAATGTAGCTACAGTCAGCATAAAAGATGGGTTGTTGCTTGTGATAAAACTTACAGAACCAAAATCTTAGAATGGAGTGATTTAGTGGCTAATTCAAGAATAATTGAGTTGGATTTTATGCGAGCATTTGCCATATTAATGGTGCTTGTCCTACATGTTTCAGCGGCTTATGTAGCATATAGTCCTCCTGAAAGCCATGCATTTTACATAGGACTTATATTAAATCAGTGGTCGCGAATTTGCTTGCCATTGTTTGTTTTTGTTTCGGGTTTTGGAATATTCTACGGATACGGTAGCAACAAACTTAATCTTAAAGACTTTTACCTTCAAAGATTTAGGGCTGTATTCTTACCATATCTTGTCTGGAGCTTTATATATATGATTTTAAGGGATATATTCAATCCCTCCTTTACATTTAAAGGTTTACCTTTAAAACAGGCTTTTCTCTCATATTTAGAATGGACTTTAAAAGAAAACATACATACTCCTATTTGGTTTGTGCTTATGATTATACAACTATATCTAGTATTTCCTTGTCTTTTAAAACTAGTGAAAAGTGTAAAAAATCCATTACGCTTTACAGCGGTGAATTTTGCCATCTACTTTTTCTTAACTATCTATTTTAAAAACTTTATGACCATGAGCGGAATTACAATAATAGATTGGCTGCAAAGGTATTACTCTGTAAATTTTGTAGGATGGTATTTCTATTTTATTCTTGGGGGAATTGTGGCAAAGTATTGGAAGAAAGTTAGGAGGCTTGATTTAAATAAATTGCGCCTTATAATGATATATATCATTACCACTTGTTTTGTAATAATTGAAGCTTACATAGGCTTTATAAATTATGGACAGACACACCTTGAATCATATACTTCACTTCGTCCAATGGTTTTAATCAATTCTATGGCTGCAATACCTGCATTTTACCTGTTTGCTCAATCCTTAATAAAATACGGAAAAATAACGAAACTATTGAATAATATTTCAAGATACTCTTACGGCATCTTCTTTGTACATCCCCAAGTTTTGACGGTTGTAAAAATAATTATAGGTAAAATTTTCGGTACATATACTACACGTATTCTTCAGCTAATTTTAGTATTTTCGCTAACATTAGTATGCTCGTATGCTATTTGTAGAATTATAGATAAGACAAGACTTAGAGAGATTTTGTTGGGATTAAGCAATAAAAAACCAAGGCAAAGTAAAACTTTTTACAATAGCCCGCCGTCTATATAGTGAAAGATGACACAAGATACGTATCTTGAAGAGGGGAGAGAACTACGGTAAATGCACAAAACTTGCTTAGAGGATACAGTTGCAGCACATATAATCGAGTTTAAAGAGCGGTACTATAGATTGGCTTATAGCTATGTTAAAAATAGTGAAGATGCCATGGATATTGTTCAAGAATCCATTTATAAAGCATTTTCATCACTTGATTCTTTGGAAAACCCAAGCTACATAAAGACGTGGTTTTACAGAATTGTAGTAAATACTTCAGTGGATATTTTGCGTAAAAGAAAAAGAGAAATTTTATCAAATGAAACCTTTTTATCCTCCATTGACGAAGGCGAATATGACAGCTATGAAAATTTTGATTTAAAGACAGCTCTTGACGGTTTACCTGAAAACTATCGAACAATAATTATCCTTAGATATTTTGAAGATTTAAAACTGCAAGAAATTGCTGATGTTTTGAACGAAAATGTTAATACTGTCAAAACTCGCCTATACGCAGGTCTTAAAAAGCTCCGCATTGCAATGGACGAGAAAAACGAGGAGGTTCTAATATAATGGAAAAAGGTCTCAAAGGTTTAAAAAATGAATATCTTGATATTCCCATACCTGAAGAACTGGATTTTGTTGTTAGAAAAGCCATAAAGGAAAACAGATCGCTTAAACCGAAAGAGAGAAGTAGTTTTAAGAAAACAATTATTGCAGCAGCCTCTGCGCTTATTATTATGGCAACGGTTACAGTGGGCATAAATACCAGCCCTGCTTTTGCCGAAACCCTTTCGAAAGTGCCGATTGTGGGCGGCATTGTTAAGGTTCTCACCTTTAAGGAATATACATTAAATGATGAAACTTTCAACGCGGACATAAAAATTCCTGAAATTAGCGGATTAAAAGATGAAGAATTGCAGAAGGCATTAAATGAAAAATATCTTGAAGAAAACGAAAAACTGTATCAACAATTTATAAACGACATGGAAGAAATGAAAAAAAGCGGAGGCGGGCACTTAGGAGTAGATAGCGGCTATGTAATAAAAACAGATAATGACAGAATATTGTCTGTTGGCCGATATGTGGTAAATACGGTCGCATCTTCGTCTACGACCTTTAAATATGATACCATAGACAAAAAGAATGAAGTTCTAATCACACTGCCCAGCTTATTTAAAGATGATAGCTATATAAATATTATAAGCGAAAACATAAAAGAGCAAATGATCAAACGGCACAAAGAAGATGAAAATATGATTTATTGGGTAAGCGGTGTTGAAGATGAGGACCTAATAGAACTTTTTGAAAAAATATCCAAAGATCAAAACTTCTATATCAATAATGATGGCAAACTCGTAATCTGTTTTGATAAGTACGAAGTGGCCCCGGGTTATATGGGAGTCCAAGAATTTATTATACCTACAGAGGTTATATCAAATGTTTTGGTAAGTAACGAATATATTAAATAAAGATTGATTTTTAAAACAGCCCCGCACTTTCCGGCCTTGAATCCTTAAAAACATGGCTGAGAGTGAGGGGCTTATTATTAATTATTTATTCCTCATCGTAAATTTTTACGTTATATTTTGCAAGGGTTGTATGCCAATTCTCATCTAAGGTTTTATCTGTAATTATGGAATCGATTTGTTGAAAGTTGCATATATGGTAAAAAGACGTTCTTCCAAATTTAGAAAAGTCAGCGATTACGAAAGTCCTATCAGCTCTTTCGATTACATGTCTTCTTACTTCTGCAAGATATTCATTTGAATCAGTAATTTGATTGTCTAAAGAAATTGATCTGCAAGATATAAACGCGATGTCTACATAATACTGTTTTATTGAATTTATAGCACCAGGTCCTATGAAAGACATGGAACGCTGAGAGAACTCCCCTCCGGTTCCTATAAGCTTAATGTTGTCGCAGTTTGACAACATACTTATTATTTTTAACGAATCTGTAAGAACGGTTAATTTCATTTTACTTATAGCTTTTGCCACATATGCCGCAGTAGTCGAAGAATCTAAAAATACTGAGTCACCATTCTGAATAAACTTTGTACACTTCTCAGAAATTGTTTTTTTACTTTTTACATGATTTGCTTCGCGTAAAGAGTAATCTATCTCGTTTAAAGTTCCTTCCTGGATAAAAGCACCACCATAGGTACGGATAAGCAAACCTTCTTTTTCCATTGAATTAAGATCTCGTCGAATTGTTTCTTCGGTAACATTAAAAAGTTTTGAAAGCTCTGCTACTGTTACACTCTTTTTTTCTGCTAATATTTCTTTTATACCATTCTGCCTTTCGATTGATAGCATAAATACGCCTCCGGTTCGTATGTTTTAAGCTATATAGATAAAAGTAATTAATATTTTCTTTAATTTAAAATATACCAAACAGATTTTTATTGGTCAAGAATAATTTCTGTTTATGTTGTTTTTAAGGAGTTTTATTTAGAAATAAGTATCAAAACAAAAATAAATATACTAACAATATGATATAAATTAAATAAAACAAAAGCATAAAGGAGAAAAATGATAAAAAATAGGATAGAAAACAACATAAATACATTGACAGCAGACATTAGTAGTGATAAGATTTTGCCAACGTTGAAGATAGAGTAAATAGAAAGTAATATAAATTGTTAGTAATTTTAATCATTAATAAAAAGTTTTGTGTGGCACATTTTATATTTTATAAAACTAGGAGGTATTATATGTTACTTGAAGCAGCACGAAAAGAGATAATAGATTATGGGAAAAAACTAATTGAGTCAAAATTGACCCGAGGTACCGGGGGAAACATTAGCATGTGTGATCGAGAAAAAAATATCATGGCTATAACTCCTAGCGGTATCGATTATTTTAAAATTGAGCCTGAACAGATTGTCTTAATCGATGTAGAGACAGGAGATATTAAAGAAGGAGATACCATTCCATCAAGCGAGTGCGAAATGCATCGTATTTTCTACAAATACAGAGAAGACGTTAATGCAGTTATACATACCCATGCAACTTTTGCAGCCTCAATTTCTTGTTTAAATCAGTCGCTTCCGCCTCTTCATTATTTAGTAGGTTTTGCCGGGCTAAACGTAAGATGTGCACCTTATGCAACTTATGGCACTGTTGAACTTGCTAAGAATGCTTTTGAAGCGATGAAAGATAGAAAAGCCTGTTTACTTGCAAATCATGGCCTGCTTGCAGTAGGAACAAGTTTAGCGGAAGCGTTTGCAGTGACAGAACAAATAGAGTTTTGTTGTGAACTGTATTACCGAGCAAAATCTATAGGAGAACCTGTTATTCTGCCTGAAGATGAAATGATAAGAGTAATGGAAAGATTTAAGAACTATGGACAGCGAGTAGACAATTGCGAGAAAATATAGTGCAAATCCGAGGAGCTGAAGAATTGTGAAGGCATTATTAACCGCTGAAGTAAGCCAAGAAGCGAAAGAACTTGAAGCACTTCTTGAAATAGTTTATGCAGGTTGGTACAAAGACGGTGTGATCTTGACGGAAGAGCAAATGTCAAACCTTGTTGCAGCACATAATGTTGATATTATTATAACGAGCTATGATCCAATCACAAGGAAAGTAATAGACAGCTCTCCAAATCTTAAACTGATTGTATGCACGCGCTCTAATCCTGTAAATATAGATGCAGAATATGCAGCAAAAAAGAATATTTTAGTAAGCTATGCCCCGGGAAGAAATTCAATCTGCACAGCAGAATATACTGTCGCAATGATGCTGTCTATTACTCGAAAAATTCCAATGGCCTATGCGGCATTAAAGAGCGGAAAACACACTAAAGATATTGAGGAAAATAATAAAACGAAACCAGTTGAAGGATTGCGCCGTGATGTAACATGGTCATTAGGGATAGATACCCCTTATGTTTTGTATAAAGGAAACCAACTCTACAAAAAGACATTAGGCATAGTAGGATATGGTACAATCGGGCAAAGAGTAGGCCAGCTATGTAAAGCATTCGGGATGAACATTTTAGCATATGATCCTTATAAATCAATTTCTGAAGATGGTACAATTTTTACATCAACCCTTAAAGAACTTGCTGAACAAAGCGATATTATAACAGTCCATTGCAAAGATACTCCTCAAACATACCACATAATTGACGAATTGGTATTTAAAAGTATGAAAAGGACAGCCTTTTTTATAAATACTTCAAGGGGCGCCATAGTAGATGAAAATGCGCTAATTAATGCGCTACTTAATGATGAAATAGCCGGAGCAGCCCTTGATGTTTTTGACGAAGAGCCTATACCCAAAGATCATCCATTTATTACAAAGTGTAATAATGTTGTAATTACCCCTCATCTTGCCGGGGCAACTTACGAAGCCATTGAAAATCATACAGAACAATTACTAACAGATATAAAGCATTTTTTAAATCATGAGCCGCTAGAATACGAATATAAAGTATAAAATAGCTCCCATCCAAAAAAATAAAGTAAAAAGTAATAAGTAAGCAAAAATTATAATTTAGGAGGAGAAAAAATGCTCAAGAAATTAATAGTATTGCTTTTGACTGTTGTGCTATTAGTTACTGTAGCCGGTTGCGGCGGTGGAAGTACGCAACAGGGCTCCCAAACCGAACAAAATGGAGCAGCTTCAAACGAAAGTGGCGACAAGGAGCCAATTAAAATCGGCTATATTGGAGCTCTTTCCGGTGAGACGGCACTATGGGGTCAAGCAGGTTTAAATGGTATGCTTCTTGCCGAGAAAGACATTAATGATGCATGCGGCATTCTAGGAAGGCAAGTTAAGGTCATATCTTATGATGGCAAGGGCGAACCATTAGATTCAGTTAATGCACTAAACAAATTAATTGATCAAGACAAATGTGTTGCTGTAGTCGGAACAAACTTTTCAAGTTGTAATATACCTATGGCATCAGTAGCTGATGAGAAAAAAGTTCCCGTAATTGCTACAGCTGCTTCAAGTCCGCTAGTTACAGTAGATGAATCAGGCAAGCTTCATCCTTATTCTTTTAGAATTGGATTTACAGATCCGTTCCAAGGCAGAGTAATTGCCTCTTATGCCTATAAAGAATTAAACATCAAAAATGCTGCCATATTAACAAATATTGCCGATGCTTATTCAACAGGTATTACTCAATATCTGATAGATGAATTTACTAAGCTTGGCGGCAAGATAGTGGCACATGAAAATGCTTCGTCAGGCGATAATGACTTCCGTGCACAACTTTCAAAAATTAAAGCCGCAAAACCTGAAGCTCTTTTCATTCCGTGGATATATAAAGATGTGGCGCTCATAGTAAAACAAGCAAGAGAGCTTGGCATTGACTGCGTGTTTATAGGTGCTGATGGATGGGATTCGCAGGATTTGCCTAAACTTGCAGGAGATGCAATCGAAGGCGGCTATTTCTGCTCACGCCCGGGATTCAATACCCCTGAAGCAAAGAAATTTGCCGAAAGATATCAATCAGTCTATAAGATTACACCTGAAGCTGAATGCTTGTTCGGATATGATGGACTCATGTGGATTAAAGATGCTATCGAAAGAGAAGGCGCTGCAGACAGTGAAAGTATTAGGAAAGGATTAGAGTCTACAACTAATTTTACAGGGCTATTAGGAAAGATGTCAGTTGATCCAAAGACACATGATCCCGTAAGAGATGCAGCTATTTTCAAAATAGAAGGCGGACAAGTAAAATTTGTTCAGATTTATACTCCTTAAAATAATTTTAGAAACTTAAACTATCCAATTAAGTTATGTTAATTCCATGCAAGTTTATTTACTTGCATGGAATTAACAATAATTAAACATGAATTACAACATTCGTCGTTTTACAAAATAGATATTCAATTGAAATAAATAAATTCCTCAAGTACATGGGAGTGGTTGCAATATGTTTATTCAGCAATTGGTTAATGGTATCTCAGTTGGCGGTATTTATGCTTTAATGGCAACGGGATATGCATTAATATATAGCTTATTGGGATTTTCTAATTGGGCACACGGTGATGTTGCCATGATCGGGGCTTATATTGCGATACAGTCTGTACTTCTTGCTAATATGCCGCTGCCGTTTGCAGTTATTATAGGTGTGGCAGGTGCAGGGTTTTTCAGTTTCCTTAATGAAAAAGTAGCCTATAAACGAATAAGAGATAATAATTCACCAACTATGTTCTTGATGATTGCCGCAATGGGATTGTCCATAATTTATCAAAATGCTGCTTTGAACCTTTTTGGCTCAAAGTTTAAAATATTTCCAGGCTTATCCGCCACTTCCTTTAATATGGGTAATGCAACTCTTGGCTTACTAGATGTTATATCTCTTGCTGTATCATTAGCATCCTTAGTAATTTTAGATATAACAATAAATCATACTAAACTTGGCTTAGGTATACGTACGGTAGCTTCTAATCCCTATACAGCTAGTTTAATGGGGATAAACATTGACAGATATTTTTCCATAGTATTCCTTGTTGCGGGGATGTATGCTGGCTGTGCCGGAATATTGTTGGGAATGAAGTACACTGTATATCCGACGATGGGTAATGTCGCGTTAAAAGCTTTTATTGCTTCCGTATTAGGTGGTCTAGGAAGTGTCCGAGGAGCCATAGTAGGTGCATTGATAATAGGAATAATGGAAGTTATGGTAACTGCATATCTGAGCTCGGGTTTGCGAGATCTTTTTACGTTTGTGTTACTTATCGTTATATTACTTGTAAAACCCTCCGGACTAATGGGCGTTCAAGTAGAAGACAAAGCTTAAAAGAGGTGTGCATATGTCCAGCTATTTACAGGGAATAATTATATTAGTAGGAATAAATCTGATTGCGGTTTTGGGAATATCGATACTTACAGGTTTTACAAGACTGTTTTCTTTTGGAAATGCCGGTTTTATGTCAATAGGGGCATATGTTTCTGCAATAATGACTGCAAAGTATGGAATTCCATTTATACCTGCACTAGTTTTTAGTGCTTTATTTGCAGGATGTATTGCTTATTTACTGGGAACATTGACCCTTAAGCTAAAGGGAGATTATTTTCTCATTACAACTTTAGGATTTGGAGAGTGCGTTCGGGTTCTTTTCGCCTATATGGAGCCTGCGACAGGCGGAGCTCGTGGATTTGCCTCGATACCGCACTATACGACACTTTTTATTACTGTAATAAGCGTAATACTTGCTTTTGTATTCGCATGGAATTTAGTTCACTCAAAGACGGGCAGAAACTTGATAGCAGTTAGAGAACAGGAACTTGCCGCTGAAATGGTTGGAATTGATACATTCAGCAGCAAAAAATTATCTTTTGTAATAAGCGCCATATATGCCGGATGGGCAGGAGCACTTTATAGTCACAATCTAACATTTATTTCCCCAGAGATGTTTAACCTTGCAAAATCGTCAGAGCTTACTATTACAGCTGTTATAGGTGGGTTAGGAAGCTTAACGGGAACAGTGCTTGGCACACTTCTTGTTACACTATTACCAGAAGTATTTCGCAGTCTTGCCTCATACAGAATGTTAATATATGGTATCGCCGTAGTTACAGTAATTGTTTTTAAACCAGATGGTCTATATGGATATAGGGAATTTTCTATTAGCAAGGTAATCTCTCATATAAATAATATTGCCAGAAAGGTCCCGAAGAAGGGGGCAGATGCAAATCATGAATGAATTACTTAAAATAAAAAACCTCAGCAAATATTTTGGCGGCGTAAAAGCCATAAACAATTTCAACCTTACTATTGAAGACGGAAAAACTCATGGTTTGATTGGCCCGAACGGTGCAGGAAAAACCACGATTTTTAACGTAATTACAGGAGTTTATAAACCAACTAACGGGAGTATTATATTTTGCGACAAGGAAATTTCAGGGATGAAAACTTTCGCCATAGCTAGAGAAGGAATAGGAAGGACATTTCAAAATATTAAACTTTTTTCATATTTAACAGTTTTAGAAAATGTAATTATCGCTGGAAATCAAGATATTACCTATAATATGTTCGAATCTTTTATAAGAACAATAAAATTTAGAAAAGAAGAAAAGGCACTTTATGAAAAATCCATGAAACTTTTAGAGTTTGTAGGGCTGCAAGATATGAGCCAAAAACGTGCCAGCAGTCTTCCTTATGGCCATCAAAGAAAGTTGGAAATCGCAAGAGCTCTTGCTTTAAATCCAAAATTATTGTTGCTTGATGAGCCGGCTGCCGGAATGAATCAGGAAGAATCAAAGGAACTTGTCTCCTTTATTTATAGGATAAAAGAAGAATTCGGCTTAACGATTTTGATTATAGAACATCACATGGATGTTATAACCGATTTATGTGATGAATGTACAGTGCTGAATTTTGGAGAGACTATTGCAGAAGGGTCTCCTGCACAAATTAAGAAGGATCCTCTTGTAATCGAGGCGTATTTGGGGGAGGAGTATGGATGCTAAAGGTAGAGAATTTGTCAGCTGCTTATGGAGCAATTAAAGCTGTAAGCAATGTTTCCATTGAAGTAAAGCCTAAAGAGATCGTTGCTATTTTGGGGGCTAACGGAGCTGGCAAAACCACACTATTAAAGTGCATTTGTTCGGCAATGCGAAAATCAGAGGGTTCAATACTTTTCGAAGGCAAAAAGACGCCGGATAAACCTTATGATGTAGTAAAACTGGGTATCACCCTTGTCCCTGAAGGCAGGTTAATTTTTACAAATCTGACTGTATACGAAAACCTAATGGCGGGGGCATATCTTTGCAAAGATAAAAACGAGGTAAAAGAAAATTTAGAAAAAGTCTATGCTCTATTTCCAATTTTAAAGGAGCGAAAAAATCAATATGGTGGATACCTTTCAGGGGGAGAACAGCAGATGCTAGCAATCGGCAGAGCTTTGATGATAAGACCGAAACTGATAATGCTCGATGAACCGTCTTTAGGTCTTGCTCCAATTATCGTGTCACAGATTTTTCAAATAATTCAAAGCCTGCAATCCACAGGAACATCCATCTTATTGGTTGAACAAAACGCATATAAAGCTCTTGCAATTAGTAATAGAGCATATATTATGAACGTTGGAAAAATAGTAAAGGAAGGGACGCCCGAAGAACTGTTGAAAGACAGCGCACTTCTTGAAGCCTATCTTGGAACATAATAAATTAATACAAAAATACAAATTTCATAAATGGAGGCAAATCCATTGAAAACAAATAAATTGTCTGTTGGAATATGGACATATGGAAAATGCAGCGATCGTTACGTTTCAGATGGCTACAAGCCATTTTTAGATTTCGATCAGCGGATTGAAAAGATAAAAAGTCTAAAGGAAAATTGTGGCATAGAATTAAATTATCCTAATGATTTAAACGAGGAAAATTATAAGGAAAGAATGTGCAAACTCAGTGAAGCAGGTCTTAAGGTCTCGGTAATAAACGTCGAATTAGTTTGCGAAACTCAATGGAAACATGGTTCTTTTTCTTCATTTGATTCTAGTATGAGAGAATTGGCGATTTTGCGAACGAAAAAAGCTATGGATATAGCTGAAGTCTGCAATTGCAATACTCTTAATTTATGGCTTGGCCTTGATGGATTTGATTATGTCTTTGAAGCAGATTACAGAAAAGGATGGAATTACTTAGTTGAAGGCATACGGGAATGTGCAAAGTATCGTCCTAACATCAGGTTAGCCCTTGAATATAAGATTAATGAGCCAAATATGAAATGTTATATTAACTCTGCCGGAAAAGCTTTGGCATTATGCTTGCTGACTGGATGCAGCAATGTAGGGGTTACACTTGATTTTGGCCACTCCCTAAATGCAAATGAAAATCCAGCAGAATCCGCCGCTTTGCTGATGGGAGAGAAAAGACTTTTTCATGTTCATATAAATGACAATTATGGTATATGCGACGATGATATGCCGGCTGGCACAGTGCATTGGCCACAGTTTATTGAATTTATCTATTGGCTTGATAAACTTGGTTATAGCGAGTGGATAAGCGTTGACATCTATCCATATAGAGATGAAGCACAGCAAGCAAATCAAGCAACAATTGACTTTGTAAGATTTGTTGAGAAAGTGGCCGCAAATCTAAAAGTAGATTTTTTTGACGGTACTTTTCCAAAAGGAATGTCTATTACACGCCTTATAGAAGCTTTTAAACATTTAGAATAAGAAAGAAGATGAAAAAAATGAAGGCAGCAGTATGGCATGGACATAAAGATGTTAGGGTAGAAGAAATGCCAGAACCGGAAGCAAAACCTGGATATGTAAAAATTAAGGTGGCATGGGCTGGTATTTGCGGAACTGATAGACATGAATATGTGGGACCAAATTTTATACCTGTAAAGACTCCGCATCGGCTTACTGGAAGAACAGCTCCTCTTATTATGGGGCATGAATTTTCTGGTGTAATAGTTGATGTGGGAGAAGGCGTTACTAACTGGAAAAAAGGAGACAGAGTAACCGCAAATGGCACTTTATCATGTGGCCAATGCCCAATGTGCCGGGCGGGGCGAGAGAATATTTGCTCAAAACTTGGATTTCTTGGTGTTTCTACCGACGGAGCTTTTGCAGAGTATGTAATCGTTGAACAAAAGCGATTGTTCAAGATACCTGATAATGTAAGCCTTAAAGATGCAGTTTTGTGCGAACCATTAGCTTGCGGCTTACACGCCGTCAATATAATGAACTTTGATTTTGATGGAACAACGGTTGTAGTTTCAGGAGATGGTATAATTGGACTTAGTGCAGCAATAGCTTGCAAGCAAGCAGGTGCAAAAAACGTAATTATATCAGGAGTAGGGACCTTTAAAAAAAGCCTTACAGATGAAATAGGTTTAAAACATGTTGACATAACACAAGAAAATCTGTTAGATGTGGTAAAACAAGAAACCGACTCATGGATGGCAGATGCTGCGTTTGAGTGTGTTGGGGTAGAATCATCATTGCACAGTGCTATTAAATCAACACGACCGGCAGCTTCTGTAATGGTAATGGGGGTGTTTGAGAAGCCACCGGTTTTTCCGATGAATGACTTTCAAGAGGGAGAAAGAATTTTATATACTTCACAAGCCCACATCAATGAAATAGGAATTTGTCTTGACAATATGAGCAAAGGCAAATATCCCTATATAGAAAAAATGATAACAGGAGTAGTCGACCTGGATGATATAGTTGAAGGCGGGTTTGAAGAAATGAACAGGCATCCAAATGACAATATAAAAGTTCTGGTGTGCATTGCAGGAGATCAGTTAGCATAAACTTTTATTTCTAAAATGTGAAGGAGAGAAAGATAAAATGAAAGAAGATTTCAAGTTTGAAACTTTAGCTGTTCATGCCGGAAGCCATCCTGATGAAAAAACAGGAGCACTTGTTGAACCGGTATATATGACAAGCACATTTGTTTTCACACCTGATAAAATGGAAAGATGGCTTGCAGGCGCGCCGCAAGAGGATGAGATAATTTATACTTACAGCAGATCAAGGAATCCCTCCCAAGTTTCCCTTCAAGAAAAAATCGCCGCACTTGAGCATGGTGAGGCATCATTGGTTACTGCTTCAGGCATGTCTGCCATAACAATGGCAATTATGGGACACTGCAAAAAAGGTGATCATATAATATCTGCCCAGACGATTTATGGGGGAACCTTCGGCCTTTTTACACATGTATTGCCAGAATACGGCATTGATGTGACATTTGTTAAAGATTTGACTGTAGAAAGTTTAGAGGATGCTAAAAATGATAATACAAAAGTAATTTACTTTGAAACCATAGCAAACCCTACATTGGAAATTCCTGAATTTGATGAAATAGTTGATTGGGCAAAGAAAAATAATATAAAAACTGTTGTTGACAACACCTTTACTTCACCATATCTATTCAAGCCTCTTGATTGGGGAATTGATACAGTTGTCCATAGCTGCACAAAATATATTAATGGCCATGGTGACTTGGTAGGTGGAGTAGTAGTTGGAAGTAAAGATTTTTGCGAAAGCCTGAGGAAGACAGAATATATGGATATAGGGCCGGTACCTGCACCGCTTAATTGCTATTTAATGACAAGAGGTTTAAAGACCCTTCACCTGAGAATGGAGAGACATTGTCAAAATGCTTTAGCATTTGCCAATGCAATGAGTAAACATCCAAAAATAGAAAAAGTAATATACCCTGGCCTTGAAAGCAATGAATATTATAATCGTGCGCTGAAATATTTCAACGGTTTTGGAGGAATGGTAAGTTTTGTAATAAATGGAGGAATAGAAGAAGCAAAGAAAGTCATATTTAGTTTAAAAATAGGAAAACCTGCAGTGAGCTTAGGCGATTTAGATACACTTGTAGAAATTCCTGCAATAATGACTCATGGCAAAGTTCCAAAAGAGGAACGTGAAAAAATGGGTGTAAAGGATGGATTAATAAGAGTTTCTGTAGGTATTGAAAATATCGATGATATAATTTGTGATTTTGAGCAAGCCTTTGAAAAAATTTAAGAAGGATTGGTTTACACGATGAAAAGTTTCTTGTGTATTGATGCCGGAACAACAAAGATAAAAGCTGCATTAACAACTACAGAATCAGAATTAATTGACTCTGCAAGCAAAGATGTGAAAGTCCTGATGCCAAGTCCAGGCATTTCAGAAGTAAGTATGAATGAGTATTGGGACTTACTCTGCGAAGTTCTTGAAATCTTATATACCAGAAACACCGACCTTTGGAGTGAAATTTGTGCTGTTGGGGTTTGTGCTCAAGGCGACGGCGCTTGGCTCTTAGATACAAATTGTAATCCTGTAAGATCTGCTATTCTTTGGAATGATACGCGTCCGGGGACTATACAAAAAGATGAGCTAAATCTTATAAATCAAAAATGTATTGATTTGAATACAACACCACTTTTTTCTGGAGCTTTTCCTATAATCCTTAACTGGCTAAAAAGACATGAACCAAATAACTACAAAAAAGTCAAATGGGTAATACATTGCAAAGACTGGATAAATTACAAACTTACAGGTAATATAGCTACAGATGTAACCGATGCATCAACAGCCGCCTTTGATATTTTTAATAAGACATATTGCTATGAAATATTAAATTGGCTTGATATAGACGAGTTAAGAAATTGCTTGCCGCCTGTTTACCAGTCGACTGAAGTTGTAGGGGAAGTTTCTGAAAGCATATCTAAGTATCTTAAAATACCTGCAGGAACACCAGTAATAGCAGGTTCTCTAGATATTTTAGCTGCGGCTGAGGGTAATTGTTTAATGAAAACGGGAGAAAAAGGTAGTATCCTTGGCACTACTCTTGCAAATTTCGTAGTTATAAATGAAAATGAGGCAAAAAGGAATTTAGGCAGTATTGGCAGCGTCCTATGCCATGTAGAACCAAATATGTACATCAAACAAATGTCTGCCTTAAGTGGAATAGCATCATTAGACTGGGCCAGAAACATATTAGCTGAAGGGATGACTTATGCCCAATTAGAGGAAGAACTAAAAAAAGTTCCAATAGGAAGCAATGAGATAATATTTTTACCATACCTTTTCGGTGAAAGAGCTCCTTTTAGATTGGCAAATGCCAGTGGGGCATTTTTAGGACTTAGAGCATATCATAAAAAATATGATATGATAAGGTCTGCTTATGAAGGTATTGCTTTAGCATTATATGATTGCCATACAAATCTGCCAAAGTACAAGAATAGGCTCTACATAGCAGGCGGAGGGGCACAGAGTGACTTTCTTTGCCAGATAATATGCGACTGCTTAGATGAACCATTAGTCCGAAATAATGTAAAAGAGCTTGGTATCTTGGGCATCTCCTATTTATTACAGAAGATAGCAGGTCAAATTCCTAAATTCAATGAGCAATACTTAACATATTTTTACCCAAATCAATACAACCATCAAATATATATGAAAATTTATGAACGATATTCGACATACAAAAACCTAATGATAAATTACTGGGGAAAAGATTAGTTTTTAATATGAAGCGCTCTACTCAGCAGTAGAAGCAACTATAAAATTATAAGTAATAAAATTATCAAATCAGTACCGGCAGATTCAATGCAGGTACTGATTTTTATTATGTACTCTTCTATACTTTACAAATTTGTGTACATGGTTTTTGCTTCTTTCACTTAAGATACAACAAACAATTCAGTAATCCTCAAACTTCACGGATATTTACCATAACCAGAATAACTCCTTATCTTGCAAAAAACTCTAAATACGGATAAAATTAAAAATGACAGCAAAGCAGCTAAAGAAAAAGCTGCAATAATTTTATTGAAGGGTATAGGGATAAGGTATAAAAGTATGGCAGATCTTAAAGAGAGTTTTTGGTTTGTGCCACCGGAAGAAATCATAAAATCACTGGATACTACTGAAAATGGCTTATCTACTGAAGAAGCGAAAAAAAGACTGCAAATCTATGGGATAAATTCTATCGCTGCTTCAAAAAGCAAAAGCACATTCTCGCTTTTAATTTCTCAATTTAAAAGTCCGATAATCATTATACTTTTCTCTGCGACATTGCTTTCTTTCTTGTTACACGATACATTAGATGCCTTGATTATTTTAACAATTATAATAATAAGCGGTTTGCTGAGTTTTTGGCAGGAATATAGTGCAAATAATGCAATATCTAAATTATTAGCCTTAGTTGAAGTTAAAGTAACAGTTCTTAGAGATAATACGCCGATTCAGGTAAAAGTTGAGGAAATTGTGCCAGGTGATATTATCTTATTGAAAGCCGGCAGTTTAATACCGGGCGACAGCATAATATTAGATTCTAATTCCCTGACGGTAAATGAAGCGATTTTAACAGGGGAAAGCTTTCCGGCTGAAAAATCACCCGGTATAGTTTCACCTGATACACCGCTTGCCCAAAGAAAAAACTGCTTATGGATGGGCACCCATGTTATAAGTGGAATCGGTAAAGCTTTAGTCGTCACTACCGGCAAGTCTACGCAATTCGGAAGCATATCTGAAAGACTTAAAATAAAACCAAAGGAAACTGAATTTGAAAGAGGAATAAATCAATTCGGATATTTTCTCATAGAGCTTACATTACTGCTGGTGATATTTATATTTGCAGTAAACGTTTTACTTGAGCGCCCTGCTCTTGACTCATTCCTTTTTTCGCTGGCCTTGGCTGTAGGACTTACACCCCAACTGCTTCCTGCTATAATCAGCGTAAACCTTTCTTATGGAGCAAAAAAGATGGCAGAAGCTAAAGTCGTAGTTAAAAGACTTGCTTCTATAGAAAATTTTGGCAGTATGGATGTATTGTGTTCAGACAAAACAGGAACCTTGACTCAAGGAGAAATACAGCTTCAAGCCGGAGCTGATGCAAATGGCAAACCAAGCGAAAAAGTTCTAATGTATGCTTATATAAACGCTTTCTTTGAATCTGGATTTGTAAATCCTATCGACCAGGCGATAAGAAATTATAAGGAGTTTGATGTTAAAGATTATGAAAAAATAGACGAGCACCCCTATGATTTCATTCGAAAAAGACTAAGCATAATGGTGAGCAAACAAGGTAGCGACGAAAGCCTTATGGTAACTAAAGGTGCCATAAGCAACATTCTTGAAATATGTACAAAAGCTGAACTTGAAACAGGTGAAATTGTAGATATTTCAACTATATTGCCAAATATTCAGCAGCTTTATGAAAATTACAGCAACAGCGGCTACAGGGTGCTTGGGATAGCATATAAAAAAATAGATGCTAAGTCTACGATTGAAGACGAAAAAGAAGAAGATATGATATTTCTCGGGTTTTTAACGTTCACTGATCCTCTAAAGCCCGGTATAATAGAAACAATTACCAACCTTAAGAATCTAGGAGTTTCTCTAAAAATTGTAACAGGTGACAATAGATATATTGCGGCAAATATAGTAAAACAATTAGGTTTTAATAATGCAGAAATACTTACGGGGCCGGAAATACATAAAATGACTAATGGAGCACTTACTCAGCGGTCATCTTCCGTTTCTATATTTGCAGAGGTTGAGCCAAATGAAAAAGAACGCATAATAGAGTCGTTAAAAAACGCAGGCCATGTTGTAGGATATATGGGTGATGGAATAAATGATGTGTCGGCTTTGCATACTGCTGATGTGAGCCTTTCCGTAGACAGCGCGGTAGATGTGGCAAAAGAAGTGGCTGATATAGTTCTGCTTGAAAAAAATCTAAACGTGTTGGCAGACGGCATAATGGCCGGGAGAAACACTTTTGCCAATACACTAAAATATGTGTTTATGGCCACAAGCGCAAACTTTGGGAATATGTTCAGCATGGCTGGAGCATCTTTGTTTCTTCCATTTTTACCACTGCTTCCAAAACAAGTATTGCTTACAAATTTGCTTACAGATTTTCCTGAAATGACAATAGCTACGGATTCTGTAGATGCGGAAATGGTAGAAAAACCTCGAAGATGGGATATAGGTTTTATACGCAAATTCATGCTGACATTTGGACTTCTCAGCTCCGTGTTTGATTACTTAACATTCGGTTCATTGCTTTTATTAATTCATGCAGATGATGTTCAATTTAGGACTGGCTGGTTTGTAGAATCAGTTATTTCCGCTGCTTTGATTGTTTTAGTTGTGCGCAGCAGGAGACCATTTTATAAGAGTAAACCCGGGAAGTATCTCTTGATAGCAACTTTTGCTGTCGCAACTGCAACTGTCGCTATTCCATATTCTCCGCTTGGAGGAATATTAGGTTTCGAGCCTTTAAAGATTCATACACTTTTGCTCATAGCCGCTATAATATTCATTTACATAATAAGCGCCGAGATTATTAAATTCCAATTCTATAAAAGAATTAAATACTAAAGAGTTTTTGAAAGATAATATAAAGGTGATAAATTTGAAACGTATTGATGCTGTGGATTTGTGTCTAAATTCTTGACACAAATCCACAGATTAGTAATTTTATAACTATTATCTTACAACAAAGCGTATAAACAAAAAATATTTTTAAAAACTTATTGCCAAGATGGCAAAAAGATATTATGATATAAACAAAGCTATTACTGTGAAAACCTTGTTTTGGAGGCATCTTTTATGGTAAATGCCTATGATAAGCTAATAAATATGAAATACCAAAGTAAATTGCTGCTGGGCCTTATTCAGAAAAAGGGGCCTGTTACTAGGAACCAGATTATGGATGCTACCGGCATGAAGTTAACTACTTTAAAACGGTTCATGCAGCCGCTTTTAGATGAAGGATTTATAATTGAAGCAGACATGGGTAAATCTACCGGCGGCAGACCTCCCACACTATATGATGTAAATCCCGAAGGTTTTTATGTAATCGGTATTGATATTTCACGAACTTATACTGAGACTGTCATAACAAACCTGAAGATGGGTATTATCGATTTGCATCGTTTTGCATCGCCGCATGATCCGGAAGATACTGTAAATCAAATATCTTTGTACTTGGAAGATTCGTTGCATAGATTAGGTATAGCAAAATCCTTTGTGCTGGGAGCGGGAATAGGCACTGTAGGGCCTCTTGACCGTGAGAAAGGAATTATCCTTAACCCGGCGAATTTTCCATCAAATTCATGGATTAATGTGCCTATCAGGGATATGTTCAAGGAAAAATTGAGTCTTCCGATCGTCATTGATAATGGCGCAAATACTGCAGTTTTGGCTGAGCATTTATTCGGGACAGGCAAGGGCATAGATAACATGTCATATTTTCAATGCGGCGTTGGCATTAGGACAGGTGCCATTTCTTCAGGAGGTATTGTAAGGGCTATTAATGAGTATGAGGATGCTTTTGGGCATATGGTTATTGATATTAATGGGGAATTATGCCACTGCGGAAATCGTGGTTGCATTGAAACAATGTGCTCAATACCTTCTATTACTAAGAAATTTAAAAAACTGCTGGAACAAAGAAACTCGTCATCTATAAACGAGCCTTTGGATAAAATTGATTATTTGTATATCTGCAATGCTGCAGAGCAAGGCGATAAGCTTGCTAAAGAAACAATAGTGAATGCTGCCACCCGTTTTGGCATAGGCCTTGCCAACTATATTAATTTAATCAATCCCGAATTGGTGGTGCTCAGCGGACCGCTTATTGAACATTCTCCACTATTTTATAAAACAGGAGTGGAGGCGGCATCAAAGCGAAGATATATGAAAAACAGCAGGGTTATTTTCAGCAGGGGAGGATATTTTAAGGATAAAGCCATAGCGGTAGGGGCAGCAGCATTATTAGTTGAAGAAATCTTGGCAAGTCAAGATGTATAAGTGAGGGACGAAGATGAAAAATAAGAGTCAATTTAAATTGTTTTTAGAACTGTTTGCGACATTTTTTAAAATAGGGAGCTTCACCTTTGGCGGCGGTTATGCAATGATACCGCTTATAGAGCGGGAAGTAGTTGAAAACAAGAAATGGGTTACAGAGGAAGAAGTCGTTGATGTATTTGCTGTAGCACAGTCATTGCCGGGTGCTGTTGCAATAAATTCATCAACTTTTATAGGATACAAGATAGCCGGTAAAAAAGGAGCGCTGGTAGCTACTGCAGGTGTTATATTGCCTTCACTATTAATCATAACTGTAATAGCTATGTTTTTTTCAAGGGTTCAGGACAACCCTGTAGTAAGTGCTATATTTTCCGGAATCAGGCCGGCTATTGTCGGGCTTATATCTGTTGCCGCAGTAAATATCTCTAAAGCATCAATTATAGATAAGGTTGGGCTTTTTCTTGCGATAGCAGCGGTTGTTTTAGTTGCTGTTTTTGATGTGCAGGCTATATTTGTAATTCTTGCAGGGGCTGCAGTAGGGCTTTTTATATACTATTTGCTTCCTTTAAAAGCAGCAAAGATTCTAGATAGCGGAGGACATAAAGATTGATTTATTTACAGCTATTTTTATCATTTGTTAAAATCGGATTATTTAGTTTCGGCGGTGGCTATGCAATGATACCCCTTATACAAAAGGAAATTGAAAGCCATGGGTGGCTTTCTGCTTCCCAATTTGTCGATATTATAGCGATATCTGAAATGACTCCGGGTCCTGTTGCTGTAAACTCTGCAACTTTTGTGGGATATAAGGCAGCAGGTATATTAGGCGGAATTGTTGCAACTTTTGGCGTAGCGCTGCCATCTGTAGTGCTGGTTTTAATAGTTTCAAGGTATTTTTTTAGATTCCAAGACCACCCTTTAAATAAGATGCTCTTTTACGGCATAAGACCGGTTATTGTTGGGCTTATCTTTTCCGCTGCAGTGATTGTCGCTCAAACTGCATTTTTCAAAGAAGATCTCGTATTTAATTTAAGTTATATATTAAAAAATTTCCTGTATATAATTAATTTCAAAAGTGTGCTTATATTCGCTGCCTCGCTGATATGTCTTATTAAATTTAAGATAAATCCGATTTTGATGATAGTAATTGCCGGGATTTTAGGGGTTGTCTTTGCTTTTTAGTTTTAGCCTTACTAACAAGCATATCTCATCTGCCGGGCAATCTGCTTATCTATTTCGGCGATTGCACTTTTCGCATAATGAGTTTTGGCACGCTTATCAATTTAAGGCACTTAAAGCTAGAACTATAAGAATTATCTTAACAGGTCTGGCTTTATTTAATAACATGCCTTTGATTTGGAGGATTTTGTTTAAGTAAGTATATTTTATTAGAAACTTAGAGTCTGATTATAGAATACTTGGGCAAGATGCCTCTTATATCAAAATAATGTATTATGTATAGGTTCAAGAACCACGACAAAACTTCGTATAGAAATGGCAAAATAGGATTCCGTTTTCTCGAGAAACTTGCAGAGTATGCCTATGGTGCTTCAAAGGGTAAAAAATTACATACCTTCTAAAATTCAAATGATGAGTGGCATGAATCTTTATCAGATATAAGGTATAATAAGTTGTAGAAGAAGTGAAAGGAGTAAAAGACTATGAGAAAAAATTTTGGACCAAAGACTTGGTTTTACCCTCTACCTGTTTTGATTATTGCAACTTATGATGAAAATGGCAATGCGAATGCCATGAATGCGGCATGGGGAGGTATTTATGACACGAATCGTGTTATACTTTCTCTTAGTGAAGACCATAAAACCACAAAGAATATTAAAACCAAGAAAGCCTTTACCATCAGTTTTGGCGACGTTGCGCATATTGCAGCCTGCGATTATGTAGGGCTTGTTTCCGGAAATGATACCCCGGATAAATTGAAAAAAGCCGGCTTTACCACTGAAAAGAGCAGCTTTGTGGACGCGCCAATCATACGTGAGCTTCCAATGACATTAGAGTGCCGCCTTCTAAAAGTAAATGAAGACGGAAATATTATCGGGGAGATTGTCAATATCAGTGCTGATGAAAGCATACTTGGCGAAGACGGTTTGATTGACCCAGCTAAACTAAAGCCCATTTCCTTTGATCCGATTCACAATGATTATTTAGTGTTAGGTGAAAAAGTTGGCAATGCTTTTAAAGATGGTAACGCTCTTAAGTTTTAGGTTTGCAGCGAGTATATGCTTGTTGACTAAAAGCAAAGGCATAACTTTTGCTAAAAGACCAGTAAGTTTGATTACCGTCTAAGTTACATCTTACATAAAGAAAATCAAATGACCATAAGATGCGGAAGGCTTGTCTTAGCCAATCCATATTCTTATAATCCCACAAATAAACAATATTTAAGGCATTTTAAGCCGGATCTGGGAGGCTAAACTCTTTGGATCCGGCTTAATGTTTGTTAATTGTAGTTTAAATTATAGTTTAAATCTGCTTATTGAGCTTCTTAATTCTTCTGCCATATTAGAAAGCTTTACAGCAACCTCTGATACTTCTCGGTTGAGCGCGGTTTGTTCTTCGCTTGCAGCCGCTGCGCTTTCTATATTGTTAAGGAAGTTTTGTGAAATTGAAGTCACCTGCTGCATAGAACTTGCCATAGTTTGCGTTTCAGCAGATATTTCTTCCACTACAGCAACCACATCTTGAAGTTGGTTCGATACAGACGTGACATCTTGCAAGATCTTATGGAAAGCTTCTCCTGCATTGCCTACAAGCACACTACCTTCTTTTGCCGACCGGGTACCTTCTTTTGCCGCTGAACTTGCTGTTTTTACATCTGTCTTGATTGCATCAATAATTTCTTCAATACCTTTAGCGGCCTGCCTTGATTCTTCCGCAAGTTTTCTTACTTCTTCAGCTACAACGGCAAAGCCTTTGCCCTGATCACCGGCGTGAGCTGCTTCGATAGCTGCGTTTAATGCGAGTAAATTGGTTTGATCAGCAATTGAAGTGATCAGCGAAACTATTTCTCCGATTTGATCGGATTTTTTCTCAAGCTGAGTTATTCTTTCCTCGATTGTCTTTGTATTGTTGTCGATTTGCTGCATTTGACTTACCGCCAAATTTACTACTTCATTTCCTTTGCCTGCCTGCTGCGCACTGCTGACTGCAGCCTGCGTTACGCTTTGAATAGTCTGAGCTATTTGCTCTACGCCTTTTGCTATTTCTTCCGCTCCCGTAGACGTTGTATCAATAATTTCCTGTTCTTTTTGTTTATCAGCAGCAAGGTTTTGCATAGTAACTGCAACCTGTTCACTTGCCTTCATGGTTTCCTCTGTGCTTGTACTGAGCAATTTTCCTGTTTCAAGCAGCTGCTCTATATTGTGGAGAATATTTATAATTACCTTTCTTACAGATTTGACCATTGAAGTTAGGTTTTCTGTCATTTGCCCCAGTTCGTCCTCACTCTTTAAAGAGAGTTTTGCGGATAAATCTCCAAGGGCAATATTTTTGGAAAACTCATTTACCTTTAATATATTCTTGCTAATGTAGTTACTGTAACGAAATACAGAAAATACAACCGCCAAAATAGAAAGGAGCATAACAAGAAGCAAGGTCGAAAGCAGTCTTTCAACAGGCGCAAAAAGCTCGCTTTCAGGAATAACAGTGCAGACAAACCATCCGGTACTCGGAATAATATTGTAACCGACCCTCATCTTTTCCCCGTTTTCCGTGTAGTATCCTATACCCGATGTGCCGCTTAAAATTTGCGAACCTAATTTTGACAAAGACTCATTTTTGCTTTCCGTTATTTTTTCTTTCATAATCACATCTTTGTTGGGAGATGCAAGGTAATCACCGTCTTTGCTAAGTAAAAAAGCATATCCTTCTTTACCTACTTTGATCTCGGATATCATCTCTTGAAAGTGGGTTAAATCAATATCAGCCGTAGCAAGGCCAAACAATTTGCCATTTTCGTCATAAAATGGAGCACTAACAGTTATCATAGTTACATTTGTAGTTTCATCATAGAAAGGTTCGGACCATTCAATACTGTTTTTTGTATTTACTGCCATTTGGTACCACGGCCAGCTTGGATAATTGTATGATTCTTCTTCATATTCAAGAGTGGCTTTTATATCACTTCCTTCTTTATATACATATGGTCCAAAATACTTGACGTTCTCATCATATCGATAAGGCTCAAACCAAATTCCTGCCCCAAAAGTATCTGTATTTGTAATAACCGCTTTCTTTAATACTTCTATGTATTCCTCTTTTGTAAGCCTAGTTCCTGCTGCTTCGCTAAAGCGAGCCAGCATTTCTGGTATTTTACCATGTTGAATCAGCAGCTTGTCGATTGTTTCTGTAACTTCCTGTATTTGATAATTCAACCCTTTATTTACTTCTTCGTCGATAGTATTTCTAAAAAAGAAAAAACTAAATGCTGATAGGGCTACCATAATGCCGATGGTTAAAGGCAAAATATAAACCAGAGTTCTTGTTCGAATACTTTTAAATTTCACACAGTATACCCCCTTTTAAATTTAATCATAATATATTATTATGCCAGAGAATTCATCTTGTGGAAATTATACCATAATATAATAAAATTTTCCAAATCCTGCTTATTTTCATTTGAGCGATTTTTTAATATTTTTTAGCCTAATAATAATTTTTATATACTAAGCCGGTAAATTACGTCTGTTATGAAACATCAGATAATTTGTCCTAAAATATAAACTTATGAATACACCTATACAATTTTTTGTGTTAAAATAGTAATAACTTATTTAAGAAATAGTATTTTTTTATCCTGCTTTAATAATTAATTTACAAAGAGGAGGTTCTATTATGGATTATGATGTAATTGTTGTCGGCGGCGGACCGGGAGGTTATACTGCCGCAATAAGGCTTGCTGATTTAGGCAAAAAAGTTGCAATAGTGGAAGAAAATTCCCTTGGAGGCACTTGCCTCAATCGTGGATGTATACCTACAAAGGTATATGCCCATGCTGCAGAACTTATAAATTCTATAAAGTCTGCAAATGATTTTGGCATAGCAGCAGAATACAATGTAGATATTGATAAGATGCGAAAGAAAAAGGAGCGCGTAGTAAAAAGACTTGTAGCAGGTGTTGGCTATCTTATGAAATCCCATAATATCGATGTAATCAATGGCAAAGCTACATTCTTGGACAAAAATACAATCCAGGTAGATAAAAAATATACTGCCGAAAATTTCATAATAGCGACAGGGTCTAAAACATTTGTACCACCAATACCGGGTACCGATGATCCTGGAATGATGATAAGCGATAAGGCACTAGAACTTGAAAACGTTCCGGAAAGAATCGTTATTGTAGGCGCAGGCATAATCGGCCTTGAATTTGCCAACATTTATAGTACTCTGGGTAGCAAAGTAACCGTAATAGAAATGCTGCCTGAGCTTTTGCCGATGATTGATAGGGATATTGCCGATATAATGCAGAAGGCTTTAAGAAATAAGAAAATAGATCTGCATTTAAACAGCAAAGTTGAAAGAATAGAAGCTGGTCCTGCTGTGGTTTATTCGGAAAACGGAATATCAGTTAAAGTTGACTGCGACGCAGTTTTGATGGCAGTTGGTAGGGTTGCAAATGTAAACGGCATTGAAAACCTGGGCCTTGAAATGGATAGAAAGGGCATCAAAGTAGATTTACATATGAAAACCAGCATAGATAATATTTATGCTATAGGTGATGTAACAGGAGGTATACAGCTTGCTCACGTGGCATCATATGAAGGAATAATAGCTGCTCACAATATTGCCGGAGAAGCAAAGGAAGCCGATTTAAATGCAGTTCCAAGTTGCGTTTATACGGAACCTGAAATAGCCTGGGTTGGTTTAAATGAAAAGCAAGCAAAAGAGAAGTATGGTGAAATAAAGATAGGAACATTTCCATATTCTGCTTTGGGCAGAGCCATGACAATGGGCGAAAGCGAAGGCTTAATTAAAATAATTGCTGAAGGAAAATATAATCAGATAGTGGGTATGCAGATTATAGGAAAAGATGCAACAGAGATGATTCACGAAGGGGTCCTGGCAGTAAAAGAAGAATTTACTGCAGAGGAGCTGGCGGATACAATTCATGCACATCCTACACTTTCTGAAGGAATTAAAGAAGCGGCTGAAGACATCTTGGGCATGCCAATAAACAAAGGTTAAAATTAAATACAGCCAAATATTTACTTAAAATAGGGACGTTAACGTCCCTATTTTATATGTGAATTTTTTCGCTTAATTTTGTAATTTACAAATATTTTGCTATAATTTAATTATAGAAGGGAGGGATATTATATGAAAGATACTTCAGAGCTCATTAAAAAGGCATGGACTGACTTTACCGAGCATGGAATATTAGAATCTGATGTTATAAAAAAAGATGTGGCAGATTCATGGAAAATATGTAAGTCAGCAGGGGTTGATCCGTTAGGCGGTGCCGGTGCAGTTTTAGATAAAACAGCACTTAAAAAACGTCTGAAAGAAAATGAGAATTTAATTAAAATTGCTCATCCTATAATGGAACAAATTTACAATCAGGTAAGGGGTTCAGGCTTTGTAATCGTTTTGACTGATAAAGACGGCTATCTTATTGATAGAATAGGTGACGAAGGAATAATGGGCGAAGCTAGAAAAATGAATTTTGTTGAAGGAGCCCTATGGACAGAAAACGCAGTAGGAACTAACGCTATCGGTATGGCTCTGCGCCTTGATAAGCCCATACAGCTTGTAGGAGCTGAACATTACTGCATAACACATCAAACGGGAACCTGCTCTGCCGCCCCTATTCATGACGAAAACGGTCAACTCATAGGTTGCCTGAACATGACAGGATTAAAGGAAGCAGCCCATCCGCATACTCTTGGTATCGTCCTTGCGGGAGCTTATTCGATAGAAAAACAGCTTGCATTAATAAGATCTAATCAAATAATTGATACAGCCTTCAATTCTATAAACGAAGGGATACTTATTACAGATAGCAAGCTAAATTTAATTCTGGCAAATAAAGCAGCTTTAAAAATATTGGGTATCGAGCAAGAGCAAATATTCCATATTCCGATAGTTTCTCTAATACAGAATCATGAATCAGTTGATGAGATTATAACTTCCTTGAAGCCTATTTTCGATGCCGAATGCACATTTTGCACAGGAAGCAAGTCTGTTAGAACAACTGCTAATTTTGCGCCGATTCTTGATACTTCGGGAATATCAGGGCTTGTAATAACATTTAAAGAAGAAAAATATGTGCATAGATTTGTAAACAAGATTGCAGGGTATAGAGCAAACTATGTATTCGAAGATATAGTAGCAGTAAATCCAAACATGAAAAAAGTCATAGAATCTGCCCGCAAAGCTTCTATAACCGATTGCAATGTTCTAATAACCGGCGAGAGTGGTACAGGCAAAGAGCTTTTTGCTCAGGCAATCCACAACAACAGCAAAAGGGCAAAAGGTCCGTTTGTAGCTGTAAATTGTGCTTCCCTGCCCAAGGACCTGGTAGAAAGTGAATTATTCGGATATGAAAAAGGGGCATTTACCGGTGCGAATAAAGAAGGCCATCCCGGAAAGTTTGAACTTGCAGACGGTGGAACAATATTTTTAGATGAAATTGGGGAACTTCCGATTGAGATACAGCCTAAACTCTTAAGGGTGCTTGATAATCATAAAATCTCAAGGGTAGGCAGCACCCACGAGCGTCAGGTCAACGTGAGAGTGCTGGCGGCTACAAATAAAAATTTAAGAAAAGAAGTCGATAATAAAAATTTCAGAGATGATCTTTATTATAGACTAAATGTGATAAATATTACTATACCGCCGCTTAGAAACAGGATGGAAGATGTAAGGGTATTGGCTAATGTGTTTTTAAGCAGATTAAATAAGGCAAATCCGGAAAACCATAAGGAATTTGACAAGGATTTTATAACCAAACTTGAAAGATATCATTGGCCGGGGAATGTTCGAGAACTGCAAAATGTTATAGAACGAGCATATTATCTGACCGATGGAAGATTAATTACAGAAGAATACTTACCGGAAAATATATCAATAGGCCTGAAAAATGAAGACTCAAAATTAAAAGATAACATAATACCGCTGAAAATTATTGAAGAAAGAAGCATCAAAAATACCTTGGCCGCTTCGGGAGGAGATATTTTAAAGACAGCTGAAATGTTGAATCTAAGTAGAGCTACAATATATCGTAAAATAAAGAAATATAATATTGACGTAAATAGTTACAAAAATTAAATTTAAGAGAAATTAGTATCATTTTGAGAAAATACTAATACTTATTTTAAAGTAATCTCAAGTTGAGACAAATTATTTTGTATCAAAATGAGATTACTGTTTTTACAAATGGCGAAAGCCCCGATAATCGGGGCTTTGTTTTTTTGGCACGATACTTGCTTGATTTATGTAATGGAGGGAGGCGGTATTTATTAAACGTTTCATTATAGAATTTGGTTATGGCATAGATTTACATGGTCAAGACGTGACTAATGCGGCTAAGAAAGCTGTAAAAGATGCAATTTCTCATAGCTGTTTATCAGGACTTGTGGAGATATTAGATGTTGAATTAGATGATGTGATTGTAGATGTAACAGTTGCGGTATCAAAGCCGGAAGAAATTCGGGAGGAGGTGATAAAATCTGTTTTGCCTATCGGTAAAAAGAAAGTTACGGCAGTAAAAGGAGGCATGAGAGTATCAGGGATTTTTATACCGGGTTTTGAAGACAAGGATGATACTGTAGAAGTTGCTGTGGCATGTGTGACAGTTGGCATAGAAGATAAGAATTTACAAAAATAAATTTTGGGGAGGCTTGATTTTATGGACTTTTCAAAAGAAATTTTGCTTGATATGTATACCAGAATGCTTAGAATAAGAAAATTCGAGCTAAAAGCAGCTGAATTATTTGCCGCAGGCGAACTAGGCGGATTTGTGCACTTATATGCAGGAGAAGAAGCAACAGCCGTTGGCGTGTGCGAAAACCTTTCGGATGATGATTACATTACCAGTACCCACAGAGGCCATGGACATGTTATAGCAAAAGGCGGAGAGCCTAAGTATATGATGGCTGAACTTTATGGCAAAGAAACCGGGTACTGCAAAGGAAAAGGCGGTTCAATGCACATAGCTGATGCCACAAAGGGCATATTAGGTGCAAATGGTATAGTTGGTGCAGGATTGCCTATTGCTACAGGAGCGGCTCTTTCTATAAAGCTTAGAGGAAGCGATCAAGTGGCTGTATGCTTCTTTGGCGATGGTGCATCTAACCAAGGGACATTTCATGAATCAATGAACATGGCATCTGTGTGGAAACTACCGGTAGTCTATATATGCGAGAATAATCTGTATGGTGAGTTTACAAGTCAGAAAGACCATCAAGCCATAACTGATGTAGCAGATAGAGCGATAGCGTATGGTTTTCCGGGAATTACCGTAGATGGTAATGATGTATTGGCTGTTTATGAAGCAACAAATGAAGCAATAAAAAGAGCAAAGGACGGAGCAGGACCGACCCTCATAGAATGCAAGACCTATAGACTTAGAGGACATTTTGAAGGCGATCCGCAGCTTTACAGAAGCAAAGAAGAAGTAGAAGAATGGGCTAAAAAAGATCCAATACCAAGATTTGAAAAGTATCTCCTGGAAAATAATATAGCAAGCGAGGAAGAAATTAAAAAAATACAAAATAATATAGATCAAGAAATCGAAGACGCAGTAAAATTTGCAAAAGAAAGTAAAGAACCCGAAGAAAAAGCAGCGGTTGAAGATGTTTACACAGATATTGTGGAGGAGGTGCGGGTAAGGTGAGAAAGATGAATTTTGCCCAAGCTATAAACGAGGCGTTAAGAAATGAACTAAAAAGAGACCCTAAAGTATTTTTAATGGGTGAAGACGTAGTTCACGGAGTTTTCGGAGTGACGGCTGGTTTAATAGATGAGTTTGGCAAAGAAAGGGTAAGGAATACACCTATTTCCGAAGAAGCTATTGCAGGCGGAGCAGTTGGAGCTGCAGCTGCCGGCAGCAGGCCTGTAGCCGAGATTATGTTCATAGATTTTGCCACAGTTGCAATGGATCAAATCGTAAATCAAGCTGCCAAAATGCGCTATATGTTTGGCGGCAGAATAACACTTCCTATAACCTTTAGAACCATGGTGGGTGCAGGCATACAAGCGGCAGCTCAGCATTCCCAAAGCCTTGAAGCATGGTTTACTCATGTGCCGGGCCTTAAGGTGGTCTACCCATCAACTCCGAAGGATGCTTTAGGTCTTACGATAGCAGCAATTAGGGATGACAATCCAGTGATAGTGTTAGAACATAAGCTTTTGTATGCCATGGAAGGAGAAGTTCCCGACGAAAACGAGCCTATTCCCATTGGCGTAGCTGATATTAAAAGAGAAGGTAAAGATGTGACCATTATTGCAACTGGTATGATGGTTCACAAAGCGCTAAATGCTGCAAATCAACTGGCATCAAATGGTGTCGAGGCCGAAATAGTGGATCCAAGAAGCCTGTTTCCAATAGATAAGGATATGATTTACGATTCTGTAAAAAAGACACATAAAGTAGTTATAGTAAGCGAAGAAGTAAAAAGAGGTGCCTGGACGGCTGAGCTTGCATCTATGATTGCGGAAGATGTATTTGATTATTTAGATGCCCCAATTATGAGAATAGGAGCACTGAATACCCCTATACCTTTTTCTAAAACTCTTGAAAATTTTGTTGTGCCAAATGAAACAGATATTATCAAAGCAGTCCAAGCTATAGTGTGAAGCTTGCAGAGGGGAGACCCTCTGCCCCTCTGCAAGAAAGGAGGACATCTATGACAAGCATAGGAATAATCGCAAATCCTGCATCAGGAAAAGATATAAGAAGACTTGTATCTCATGCAACAGTAATAGATAACAATGAAAAGGTCAATATTGTTGAGAGAATAATTTTAGCTGCCCAGCATTTTGGAGTAGACAGTGTTTACATTATGCCGGATACGTTTCACATAGGCCTGAAAGCAATAGATGCATTGGTTTCGTTAAAACAACTTAAATGCAATGCTGAGGTAATAGAACAAGAAATAACTTACAGCATTGAAGATACAATAAAAGCAACTATAGAGATGGAAAAAATAGGAGTCGGATGCATCGTTTCACTAGGAGGAGATGGAACCAATAGAGCAATTGCGAAGGCTATAGGCGATACTCCACTACTTCCGATATCGACAGGTACAAATAATGTGTATCCGGAAATGATCGAAGGGACATTAGGAGGAATGGCTGCAGCCGTTACTGCTTCTAAAAAGTATGATTTAACAAGCTTTTGCGAGAAAGATAAAAGAATAGAAGTTTATAAAAACGGTGAAATGTTAGATATAGCTCTTATTGATGCTGCAGTTTCTAGAGAGAATTTTGTAGGATCCCGTGCCATTTGGGATATATCGACAATATCAGATATTTTCGTAACGCGAGCGCACCCATGCTCAATAGGACTCTCTTCGATAGCAGGATGTTTTATGAAAGTTTTGCGCGAAGATGAGTTTGGGCTCCATGCAAGGATTGGCGATAATGGAGGGAAAGTGGTAAGCGCACCGATTTCTGCAGGTGTAATAAGAGATGTAAGTGTTTTGGATTACGAAAAAATGTACTTAAGCAAAGAATATTCCTATGTGATGGAATTTGCAGGTACTTTAGCATTAGATGGCGAAAGAGAAATATTTGTCAAGAAAGGCCAAAAATTGAATATTAAACTTACAAGAAACGGACCTTTGAGAGTAGATGCAAAAAAAGCATTAGAAATAGCGCAGGAGTCGGGATTTTTCGTAAAGGAGTGAGAACATGGCGGTAAATGTTGTTATGCCAAAACTTGGCCTTACAATGACTAAAGGAACTTTAAATAAATGGCTTATAAAAGTAGGAGATAAGGTAAAAAAAGGAGATGCGGTAGCTGAAATATCTTCCGAAAAAATTACAAATGTCGTAGAAGCCCCGGCTGATGGTATCCTTGGCAAAATCCTAGTTAACGAAGGGGAAGAAGTGCCTGTAGCAACACCCATAGGTATAATTATCAGCGAAGGAGAAAAATTAGACGAAATCCCTAAAGCAGCGGCAAAAGAAGAAGCGGTTACCCCACCGTCTGAAGGCTTCATAAAAGCCACCCCTATCGCAAAGAAATTGGCAAAAGAAAATGGCCTTGACTTATCTCAAATTCAGGGGACAGGCCCCGGAGGCAGAATAACGGAAGAGGATGTAAAGAACTATATGGCATCAAAGACTGCCGGCACCAAAGAAAAGGAAGAAAAAGCTGAAGTAGAAAAAATTCCTATGGACAACATGCGAAAAATAATCGCTCAAAGGATGAAGCAAAGCTGGACACAGGCACCTCATGTCACAGAAAATATAAAAATTGATGCGACAGAAATGGTAGATTTTAGAAGTAAACTAAATATGAATGAGAAAATTAAAATAACCTTTACCGACATAATAGTAAAAGCCTGTGCTATAGCTATTAAAAAATATCCCAATATAAATTGGTCTACCGATGGAGAATTTATAATCAAAAATAAGAATATCAATATCGGCGTAGCAGTGGCGTTGGAAAATGGATTGATTGTTCCCGTGGTAAGGGATGTAGATAAAAAATCTCTTAAAGAAATATCTGATTGCATCAAGGATTTAAGCATAAGAGCTAGAGAAAATAGGCTGCAACCTGATGAAACAATAGGAGGCACCTTTACGGTAACTAATCTGGGAATGTACGAAATTGACAGCTTTACGCCAATAATTAATCCACCTGAAAGTGCAATATTAGGCGTAAATCGGATTTATCAAGAACCTGCCGTGATAAACGATAATATAACCATACGTCAAAGCATGACCCTTAGCCTGTCTTTTGACCACAGAATCATAGACGGAGCTGCAGCAGCGAAATTCTTGCTTTATTTAAAACAAGTCCTGGAAAATCCTGCCACGCTAGCGCTATAAGTCCGAAATAAAAATTATAAAAGAAGGAGGTGTGAAAATATGCAAAAACCAATATTTAAAAACCTTCTTCAAGTAGGCATAGTGGTAGACGATTTAGATAAATACTTGAAAAAGTATTATGATGAATACGGAATAGGGCCATGGGTAATTCTAGATTTCAACAAAGATACCGTAAAAAATATGACTATAAAGGGTAAACGTGTAGATTACGCAATGAGGCTTGCTACTTGTGATTTTAATGGAATTCAATGGGAACTTATACAACCTCTTGATGACAAATGCGTATATTACGACTTTCTAAAAACCAATGGACCGGGAATTCATCACGTGGCACTTGGCATAGATAATTATGACGATGTTGTTAAATTCCTTGCAGATAAAGGTATCCATGAACTTCAAGGCGGAAATTACATGGGGCTGCAATATACCTACTTTGACTTAACAGACGAGCTGGCGCTAATAGGTGAAATATATAACGGAGAAGTGGTAATGCCGGAAGATGCGCCGACTTATCCGCCAAAATGCTAAAACTATTTATTCATTAAATTTATACATTAAAGAGATCTTAAGAAGATAGCGTCATATCGAACATGACACTATCTTCTTTGCTTATTTTCGCAAATCAGACGCAAGTTTATGAGCGAAAAGTCCTTCAAGTTCTGCAAGCTCGGATGCGATAGGAGCAAGTTCTTCTGCCCCCTCAGGTGAGATTTGTTGATAGCTTGCAACCTTTAAAAATGTGCCGACCCATACTCCACCTGTGTAGCGGGCGGCTTTCATAGTTGGAAGGATATGATTTGTTCCTGAAACATAATCTCCAAATACTTCTGCCGACCATGGTCCTATAAACAATGAACCATAATTATAAAGTTTTGGAATTAGCAGGTTTACATCTGATACTTGTAATTCAAGGTGCTCAGGTGCGATTTTATTTGAAAGTTCAACAGCTTCAATGATATTGTCTGCAAAATATATTGTGCCATTGTTTTCCCATGAACGTTTTGCAACAGATTGTGTAGGAAGATCATTTAAGTAAGTTTTTAAATACTCTAGAACCTCTTGAATGAGGTTTTCATCTAGCGATATTAATATTCCCCTAGCATTTGGGTCGTGTTCGGATTGAGCCAAAAGGTCTGCAGCGATGAAAGCGGGATTTGCTGTTTTATCTGCAATTATAAGCACTTCACTGGGGCCTGCTATAAAATCTATTCCCACACTGCCGCTGACTTGCCTTTTCGCTTCAGTTACCCATTGATTTCCCGGCCCCACTACAATATCTACGGGTGCAATACTTTTTGTGCCAAAAGCAAGAGCACCGATAGCGTGTGCTCCACCCATACAGTAAATTTCATCAGCACCTGCCATATCCATTGCAACAAGCGTTGCAGGGTGAATTGTACCGATAGATTTATCAGGCGGAGAGCAAGCTATTACCCTTTCTACGCCGGCTACTTTGGCCGGAATAATAGACATAAGCGCAGATGAAGGAAGGGGATACCTTCCCCCGGGAACATAAGAACCTGAAGATGAAACAGGAATTATTCTGTGCCCTACGGTAACACCTGCAGATAATTCTATCTCCAAAGGCTTTATCGCTTCTTTTTGATATAAAGCAAATTTTTTTATGCGATAAGCCGCTGTTTCTAGTGCTTTTATATATTCAGAATCTATATGTTTATAGGCATCTTGAATTTGCTTTGAGGAAATCCTCAGATTTTCACTTTGATAGTTATCAAATTTTCTGCAAAATTCAAGCAAAGCTTCATCACCGTTTTTTTGTATTTGCAAAAGTATATCTGACACCTTTTCTCTTATCTGGCTATTATTTTCGGACTTAATCTCAGAATTAGGTTTCTTTATTATTTTTATACTCATCTACCTGCCCCCGCTCATTTTATTACTCATTTTTTAAAAGCATACCATGTATTTACAGCATTTTCAATTATAACCCATTTTACATTAACCACATTTTAATATTGTTATATTTATAAATTATGTATAAAATAAAAGGAGCTCATACAAGATAGGAGAAGATGCCGATGGCGTTAAATGAAAGATTGATTGAATTTATGAATAAAGAGGCATATAAGCCGATGACACCGGAAGAGCTTATTTCCGCCTTAAACGTTGATAAAAGCGAAATTGATCAGTTGATAAAAGCATTGGATTACATGGAAAAGAATGGCCTGGTGGTAAAAAACAGAAGGGGAAGGTATGGCGTTCCGGAAAAAATGAATTTAGTCGCCGGAAAAGTAGAAGCCCATCCGGCAGGATATGCCTTTTTGATTCCTAACAATCCTGAAATTGAAGATGTTTATATAGCCCGTGAAGACATGAATGGAGCCATGCATGGGGATATAGTGCTGGCAAGACTTAAAATAGCCCCTAAAGGAGCTCATAAAAAGCAGGGAGAAGTAATACGAATCTTGAAAAGGGCCAATAACAAGATAGTAGGAACTGTAGAGAGAGGCAAGAACTTCATATTTGTAGTTCCTGACGACAAACGAATATTTTATGATGTATTTATCCCGAAAAATAAGGCACGAGGAGTTAAAAACAGGCAGAAGGTTGTAGTAAAAATAACCGAATGGCCGGAAAGACATAGAAATCCCACAGGGGAAATAATCGAAGTACTTGGCTATCAAGATGAGCCTGGTGTAGATGTGCTTTCTATTATAAAAAAATATGATCTGCCCTTGGATTTCCCGCCAAAAGTTGTAAAGCAGCTGGCAGAGATACCCGATAAAGTCAGGGAAGAAGATCTTGCCAAAAGAGAAGATTTTCGCCACCTAAAAATCGTCACTATAGATAACGAAGATGCAAAAGACCTAGATGATGCAATTTCAATCGAAAAGACAGAGGATGGCTACAGACTCGGAGTGCATATTGCGGATGTAAGCTACTATGTAAAAGAAAGAAGCCCACTGGATAAGGAAGCCTTAAGAAGAGGCTGCAGTGTATATCTTGTAGACAGAGTAGTTCCTATGCTTCCGCCTAAACTATCAAATGGAATATGCAGTTTAAATCCAAGTGTAGACAGGCTTACCATGAGCGTAGTTATTGATTTTGATAAAAACGCCGAAATCTTAAGCTACACTATAACACCTGGAATTATAAAAACATGTGAAAGAATGACATATACTCAGGTCAACAAAATATTAGAAGATGAAGACCCTGAGTTTATAAAACGTTTTGATTACCTCGTAGAGGATTTTATCTTAATGAAGGAACTGGCCGGAAAGCTTACAGCTAAGCGATTTGCAAGAGGCAGTCTGGATTTTGATTTAGATGAGGCAAAAGTTATTTTGGATGAGAACGGAAAACCGATTGATGTAGCCAAAGAAGAGCGAAGAATAGCAAGCCGCATAATTGAAGAATTTATGATTGCTGCAAATGAAGTAGTTGCAGAGCATATGTTCTGGCTAAAAACTCCGTTTATTTACAGAGTTCATGAAACACCGGATGAAGAAAAAATTGAATCTTTAAGAGAATTTCTCTATAATTTAGGTTATACAATAAAAGGCAATAGCAATATAGTAAAACCAAAATCACTACAGCAAGTTTTGGAGAAAGCTAAAGGAAAACCAGAAGAACGTCTTGTAAATACCATGGTTCTTCGTTCACTAAAAAGAGCCAGATATAGCGAGATAAATTTAGGGCATTTTGGCCTCGCTTCCCCTTACTATACGCATTTTACTGCACCGATCAGGCGATATCCTGACCTGGAGATACACCGAATCTTGCGAGAACTGCAGGAAAATAAACTTGATTTAAAGCGCCAAGAAAAACTAAGTAAAACAGTCGAAAAGGTTGCAAAAATTTCATCGGAAAGAGAACGCATTGCTGATGAGGCTGAAAGAGAATCCGTAGATCTTAAAATTGCCGAATATATGTCTACTAGAATTGGAAATGTTTATGAGGCAATTATTTCCGGCGTAACACCTTTTGGTATATTTGTAGAACTGGACAATACAATCGAAGGCCTTGTTCATGTAAGCAATATCGAAGATGATTATTACAATTTTAACGAAAAAAACATGACACTTCGAGGAGAAAGGACAGGAAGAGTATTTAAAATAGGAGATATTGTAAAAGTAAAAGTTTATAAAGTAAATATTGCCGAGCGCCAAATAGATTTTGTGTTAGCGGAGTAGAATATACAATAAAACTTGCTTGAAAAATTTCTTAGCATATGATAATATTATAAACACATGCAAGCCGAAGTGGTGGAACTGGCAGACGCGCTGGACTCAAAATCCAGTGGTAGCAATACCATGCGGGTTCGATTCCCGCCTTCGGCACCAGATGCGACAAGTAATGCAGGGCTTGGACGAAAACACCAAAGCTCTGCTTTTTTAGTTTTTGGTTGGAATCTTGACCGCTGAAAGATCAGCAAAACCAAATGCTATTTAAATTTTTGCCCACAACATATAGGGAGGCACGGTAAAATTGAATATTGAAGGAGAACTCATATACCGGGCAAAAAGAGGGGATATGTCTGCGTTTGAAGACTTGATTTCCGGTTATGAGAAAAAAGTCTACAATACCGTGTATAGGTTTTTTAATAACGCCGAAGATGCAATGGATGTAAGCCAGGAAATCTTTATTAAAATATTTACCTCCCTTGATAAATTCCGAGGAGAATCAAGTTTTTCCACCTGGCTGTATCGAGTTGCTGTAAATACCTGCATAGATTTTTCAAGAAAACATAGAGAAGTTACTCTCCCCATCCATGAAGAATCAGAAATACATAATCATTTAAATCTGGGAACGCCGACCCAACTGCCTGAAGAATTTATAGAAAATAAAGAGATAAGACAAGCTATAGCAGATGCAATTAATATGCTGCCTGAAGAGCAAAAAATATGTGTAATACTAAGAGATGTTCAAGGCTTTAGTTATGCAGAAATCGGCGAAATTTTAAATTGCTCCTTAGGTACCGTGAAATCAAGGTTGTATAGAGGTCGCAGAAATTTGAGAGAATTGCTTAAAGACATGGGGATTTTTTCTCAAACACCATCTGACGGCGAGCTTCAAAGGGGGGAGCAACATGGCCGCATGTAAGGACTTTAGCGACTTAATCGATAAATATGTGGACGGCTTTGCAAGTCCGGAAGAAAAGAAATTACTGGAAGAGCATCTTAAAGTCTGCCCAAATTGCAGACGTGAAGTAGAAGAACTCAGACAAACTGTGGCTTTAACAAACTTAGTGGGCGAAGTAGAAACGCCGCCGAATTTTTCCATCAATCTTTCGGAAAAAATTAATGAGATTTCCAAAACGCAAAGGTCTTCAAAAAAATCATTCTCCGGGCTGCTCCTTAATTTCTATCAATCCCATAAGAGGGAATTTACTGCTGCTGCAGGCATAATAGTAATTTTTACGCTTATTTTCACGTTCTATAATTTAGGAAAAAACTCTAATATGAACTATGCTTCAAAAGAAAGCACACAAGCTGCTGCTGAAAATACAACAGGCACTAAGCCTGAGGCCAGAAGCCTTAAAGCAGATGAGAGCTTAAAAAGTTTTGCAGCTATTGCAGAAAGCGATACAGCAATGCAGAAACGCTTAACAAAAAGCATCACAATTTCGATAAATACAGAAGAATTAAGCGGAAAAATAGAACAAATTGCGAATCTTGCCGAAGAAGCAGGGGGTTATATAGAAAACAGCAAGATCGAAATGAAAGGCACAAATAAAACACCTGAGAGAGCCTCAATAGACGCAAGAATTCCGGAGGCAGAGGTTGATAAAATTATGGAAACCTTTAAAACCGAGAAAAACATCTTAAGCTGGAATGTTGAAACAAAAGATATCAGTAAGGATTATGATAACACTCTTGAAAAACTAGATTATCTGCGTCAATATGAGCAAGAACTGACTTTGATACTTCAAAAAGCAACTGGTACAAGCGAAATAATTGAGATACAAAAAGAGCTTTATAATACTCGCAGCAAGATTATTGATTTAGAAAATCAATTGGCTTTATGGGATGAAGATATAGAGCTGCCCCATGTAAACATAACTATAATAAAGAGTGAGAAGCCATAGAAAAAGAAACTGGATCTAAAATACAAAGATTTATAGATTTTTATTTTCTTTGCAGGTTTTTTAAAAAATTTGGTGAAATAATAATAAAACAGGCATTATAGATACGGAATGGAGGAGCCAGTTTGAAAAAAATGCTTTTAATAGACGGAAACAGTTTGCTGCATAGGGCTTTTCACGCGCTGCCTCCGCTTAGAACATCTAAGGGAGTGCCCACTAATGCAGTATATGGCTTCCTGAATATGCTGCTCAGGATTTTACAAGAAGAACAGCCTGACTATGTAGCAGTAGCCTTTGATAAAAAAGGGCCGACTTTTAGACATGAAGAATTTGTTGAGTATAAAAGCACACGTCCGCCTACTCCGGAAGAATTAATAGGCCAGTTCGATCTTTTAAAAGAGATATTAAAGGCCATGAACATCACTTTTTTTGAAATCGACGGGTACGAAGCAGATGATATCATAGGCACTATTTCAAAGAAAGGCGAGAAAGAAGGAATTTCCTCTATAATTGTAACCGGAGATAAAGATGAGCTTCAACTTATATCTCGCAATATTAAAGTCCTGGTTACCAGAAAGGGCATATCAGACATAGAGGCTTACGACCTTGAAAAAATAAACTCGAAGTATGGAATTTCTCCTGAAGCTATAACGGATTTAAAAGGTTTAATGGGAGATAAATCCGACAACATCCCGGGCATACCGGGAATAGGTGAAAAAACAGCTGCAAAGCTTCTTCAAGAGTTTGGCAGTCTTGAAAATGTATTAGAGAACTTTGATAAACTGAAAGGTAAACTAAAAGAAAACATACAAAAATATGCCGATCAGGCGAAAGACAGCAAATACTTGGCAACTATTGTGACAAATGTACCCTTGGAATTTGATTTTGACAATATTAAATATCGCGAACCTGACTATGACAAGTTAATGAATTTGCTTAGAGAATTAGAATTTTACAGCTTGATTGACCGCCTATCTAAAAATATTAAAGACAATAAAAATGTCAAGGAAACCGAAAATGCAGCAGATATGAATTTTGCAGAAAATAACAGTTCCCTTGAGGACGTAATAAAGTTAGCAGCTATAGAAAAAAGACTTTCGATTCTTGTAGATGCAAAAAAGAAGAACCTTAAATCTTATAAGATAGATGGACTGTATATTTGTGCCAAAGATGAATATGCTTTTGTATCTGGAAAGTTACTTGAGAAAAGCGATGTTAGGAAAACGCTAAAACAACTTTTAGAAGATCCTGCAGTATATAAAATTACACATGATAGTAAATTTATAAGAAATGCGCTAAGACAACTAGATATCGATTTTAAATGCCAATTCGATACAATGCTTGCCGCCTACCTTTTGGAATCTTCAAGGCCAAGATATGACGTACCGCTACTGGTAACTGAATATTTAGGAGCTGCGATGCCGGATACAGCAAGTTTTACAGAGCAAATAATTCATATGTTTGCTTTAAGGGATGTAATGGATGATAAAATTAAAGAGTATGATATGAGTAAACTTTTATACGAAGTTGAGATACCCCTTAGCGTTGTCTTATCAGACATGGAACATGCAGGGATAAAAGTAGACCTGGGCAAACTCCAGGAACTTTCTGCTAAATTTGGAGAAAAATTAGATCTCCTCACAAAGGAAATTTATGAGCTGGCAGGAACTGAATTTAACATAAATTCGCCAAAACAGTTAGGTGAAATCCTATTTGAAAAGCTTTTATTGCCGGTAATTAAAAAAACCAAAACCGGATACTCGACAGATGCCGAGGTACTGGAGAAATTAAGACCTTTACACCCTATAATCGATAAAATTTTAGATTATAGGTTCGTAATGAAGATGAAGTCTACATATGCTGATGGCTTGGCTGCCTTAGTTGATAAAGAAACCTCTCGAATCTATACCAGCTTTAATCAAACGGTGACAACTACAGGACGTATAAGCAGTACAGAACCAAACCTCCAAAATATACCGGTAAAAACAGAGGAAGGCAAGCATATTCGAGGAGTTTTTACTGCCGACGGGCCGGGGCACCTTCTTTTATCAGGTGATTATTCTCAAATAGAACTAAGGGTTTTAGCACATATGTCAGAGGATCCCGGTCTTATAGATTCATTCCTTAAGGGAGAGGATATACACACAAGAACGGCCAGCGAAGTTTTTGGCGTGCCGCTAGAAGAAGTAACACCTTCCCTTAGAAACAAGGCAAAAGCGGTGAATTTCGGTATTATATATGGTATAAGCGATTATGGGCTTGCGCAAAACCTTGGGATATCAAACAAAGAAGCTAAAGAGTATATAGATGCGTATTTTAAAAGATATCCAAAGGTAAAAGATTTTATACGCGAAACAATTGCATCTGCTAGAATACAAGGTTATGTTACCACATTGCTTAACCGCCGCCGCTATATTCCTGATATTAACAGTAAAAATTATCACCTTAGGTCTTTTGCAGAGAGGACAGCAGTAAATACTCCCATTCAAGGCAGTGCAGCAGACATTATAAAAATTGCTATGGTTAATGTTTATAAGGCATTAAAAGAAAATGGGTTAGGTGCAAAAATACTTTTACAGGTTCATGATGAGCTTATATTAGACAGCAGGCAAGAAGAATTGTCTAAGGTAAAAGACATCCTTAAAGATTGCATGGAGCATGCCTTTTCGCTGAAAGTTCCCCTTACAGTGGATATCCATCAAGGGTATACATGGGAAGAGCTCTAGAGAGGAGAAATACTTTTGACGGTAATCGGTCTTACAGGAGGTATAGCCAGCGGTAAAAGTACTGTAACGGCATTGCTTAAAGAAAAAGGCGCTGTTATAATAGATGCAGACAAAATTGCACGAGAAATAATGTCAAAGGGCGAGCCTGCCTGGTTTGAAGTATTGAATTATTTTGGCGATGAGATATTAAATGATGATAGAAGCGATATAGATAGAAAGAAACTTGCACATATTGTATTTTCTGATAAAGCTAAGCTTGAAGTATTAAACAATATTACTCATCCTAAGATTATAGAAGAAATTAAAAGACAGGTTGAGGAATATAAAAAAGCAGGCAAAAAAATCATTGTAATTGATGCGGCACTACTCATAGAAACAGGTCTTGATAAAATCGCAGATGAAGTATGGGTGGTTGCAGCTAATGAGGATATTCAGCTTCAAAGGCTTATGGCACGAGAAAAAGACATTACAAAGGATGAAGCTTTAAAAAGAATAAAATCTCAGATGCCACTAGCCGAAAAACTGAAATTTGCAGATAGAGTCATAGACAATAACTCAAGTATTGAAGAAACAAAAAAGCAAGTAGACAAAATGTGGACTAAAATCTCATGAAGAGATTTAGATTTTGAAATGGTAGGTGAATACCTATGGATCAAGGAGTTTTAATTATCTTAGCAATACTTGTCTTAGGCGTTCTATCGAAGAACAATTCACTTGCTCTGGCAGCTGCGGTAGTTCTTACCTTACGGCTTGCCAATTTAAAGCAAGCGTTAATTTTTCTTGACAAAAACGCTTTAAAATGGGGTATAATCATTTTAACAATGGGCATCATAGCCCCCTTTGCAACTGGGGAAATTACCTCAAAAGATGTAAGCGATGCCATGAGAAATCCCTCGGCAATTGCTGCTCTTATTGCAGGAGCTGTTACTGTCATATTGTCGGGCAAGGGAACAGATTTGATATCAACAAGTCCCCAGATAGTTATAGGTATTATTCTTGGTTCTATTATAGGTGTAGCATTTTTCAAGGGCGTTCCCGTAGGGCCACTTACAGCGGCAGGCATAGTCGCGGTAATTATGCAGTTCACAAAATGAAAAAAGAGAGGTTTGGCTTATGAAAGAACTCAAAAACTTAAATGATGTAAAAGATATTAAAATTGATCCTGAAAGACCGTTATTTTCAGCAAGTCATGATGAGATAATAGCAGGAATGACCACAGACATTTATTTTATCAAAACTATGGAAATATTAAGACATATGAATATTTCTCAAAAAGAAGTAGTGGCAGAAATATTTCCACGCAAACATGGGGTAATGTGCGGTACAGAAGAGGTTATAAATATTTTAAAAAACAAAAATGTAGAAGTCTATGCGGTGCCGGAAGGTGAGACATTCGAACCGAAAGATACCGTTGTTAGAATAAAAGGACCTTATGAGGAATTTGGCATATACGAAACCGCACTTTTAGGGGTTCTAGCTCATTCCAGCGCTTGGGCAACAGCAGCCAGAGCTTGTCGCGAAGCAGCAGGGGAGAGGCTTTGTATATGCTTTGGAGCAAGGCATGTTCATCCTGCGGTAGCACCTGTTATGGAGCGAGCAGCAATCATAGGTGGCGCCGATAATGCAAGCTGTATTTTGGCTGCAAAATTCCTTGGAAGAGAACCTTCCGGAACAATTCCACATGCAGCTATAATTATGGCGGGAGATACCGTTAAAATCGCAAAGGTCTATAATGAAATAATGCCGCCCGATTCCCCTAGAATAATTCTAGTAGACACTTTTAAAGATGAAGCCGAAGAAACAATAAATGTTGCAGAGGCACTCGGAAAGGACTTGCAAGGAGTTAGACTGGATACTCCCGGTGAGCGGGGAGGAGTCACGCCTGATTTGGTTTATGAAGTCAGAAAGCGACTGGACCTAAAAGGATATGATTATGTAAAAATCTTTGTATCGGGCGGTCTTACGCCGGAAAGAATAAAGGTCCTTATAGAAGCCGGTGCCGATGCTTTTGGTGTTGGCAGTTACATATCAGGAGCATCTCCTATTGACATGACCCTTGATTTAAAGATGGTAGACGGCAAACCTATCGCAAAACGAGGCAGAATTCCAGGAATGATAGATAATCCAAAACTTAAAAGAGTTAAATGATCTATTGAGGTTATTATGAATAAGAAAGCAGCGGGAGTAATCCTTATTATCCTAACAATATTTTTCAGTGGGGCATGCTCTAATTTGAGTAAATCTGGCTCTCAAAGTTCAAATGTCGAAAATGAACTAAGCAAAGCTGAAAAGCCTATAAGCGGTGGTACCATAAATCTTGCGGCAATGTCAAGTCTGAATTTAGATCCTTTAAATGCTGCAAATGAAGATGACAAAAATATTTTAAGCCTTATTTATGAAGGTCTTGTAAAAGTTGATGGGCAAGGTAAAATTCAGCCGGCACTTGCTGAAAATTGGCAGATAGATGAAACAGGAACCACATATACATTTAATCTTAGGCAGGATGTAAAATGGCACAGCGGCGAGAGTTTTTCTTCAAATGATGTAAAAGCTACTTTTGACAGGGTTCGTGAGCTGAAAAAATCGGCAAAAAGCAACACACAGGCCTTGTTTGCAGAATTTAATAATGTCCAAAGCTATGACGCACCCAATGCCGCAACTTTTGTAGTCCATTTATATAAGCCGGATCCGGATTTTCTTAACAAAATTACTTGCGGTATCATTCCGGCATCGTCTATTGAAGCTTTAAAGGCAAGCAACGCATCAGGTCAATCGTTTGCCGGAACAGGACCTTTTGAAATTGTCAGCAAAACCAGTGATTCAATAACATTAAAAAGGAACGAGTCTTACTACGATAAAAAACCTTATATCAAGGAAGTTAATATAAAAATCTTCCCAGATAAAGAAACGGCAAAAGAGGCTTTTATGAGCAGCTCTATAGATGTTATTGAAATCGGACAAGAAGATTATGATAAATTTAGCGAAGTAAAAGATAGTTACATGCTTCAATATCCTTCCAGATATTTTGAGTTTGTGGCTTTAAATCTTACAAACCAATTATTTAGCGATGCCAATGTGCGGCAAGCGATGTTAATGGGGATAGACCGCAACAGGATTCTTCAAGACACCATATGGGGAAGAGGACTTATTGTAGATGGGCCGATTCTGCCGTATTCATGGGCATTCAATCCTAATGCACAGCACATAGAATACAATAAAAAACTTGCAGCTGAAAAGCTTGAAGAATTAGGATGGAAAGATGAAAATGGTGATGGAATTTTAGAAAAGACTATTGGAACAAAAAAATACAAATTTGAATTTGAATTACTAGTTAATGCGTCAGATAGCGCCAGATATCAAGCTGCTTCTCATATAGCAGAAGACTTAAAAGAACTGGGGATTTCTGTAAAGATAACAAATCTAAACTGGGAAGAACTTCGAAGTAAAGTTATGAGCAAAAAGTACGAAGCGGCTATAATGGGATGGAAACTAGCGCCAAACCCGGATCTTGGAGTTATGTTTTCCAGCAGCGAGATAAAAAATGGCTATAATTTCGTTTCCTATTCAAGCAAAGAGCTTGATGATGTTTTAAACAAAATACAGACATCGCGGGATGAAAATAACAAAAAAGAGCTTTTATATAAGGCTTCAGAGATTATAAGCCGAGATTTACCTTATTTATTTCTATACAGCCCAAATGATATTTTGGCTCTAAATACTAGGGTAAAGGGTGTAAATCCAAATCCTATAAATGTATTTTACAATATAAGTGAGTGGTGGCTTAAACAATGAGTTTACCAAAGAAGAATGATTTTGACTCAAAAGATATACTTGCTATGACAATAGCGATTTTTGAGCTTTTACTGCCTCCGGTTTTTATTATGTTTGGGGCGGTTACGGCAATATATTTTCTGTTAAAACTGTTTATATAAAGCAACAATACGAAAGCCGGTGCGCTTATGATAAAGCGACCGGCTTTTAAATAACTATTTTTCATATTTAATCGATGTATAAAATAAAAATGGTGCGGGCGATGGGACTTGAACCCATACGAGAAATTCTCACATGCCCCTCAAACATGCCTGTCTGCCGATTCCAGCACGCCCGCAGTGCCATAAAATATTATACCTTCTTATTGCTTTTCTGTCAATAGATTCCTACTCCGTTTTTATATGACGCTAAATGCAACTTAAAATGAAACACTTTTATCTCTGTTAATATGTTATTGTTTATGTATCTTGTAAACTCTTCTACATCAGTCTATGTTCTTCTCCCCTAGGGGAGAAGAATTTTGCTTTTGCTCTATGAACATTTTCTTAATTCTTCTTTAAGCAATTCTCTTGCGCTTTTTCCATTTAATATTTTTCGCGGATATGTATTTAGCCATTCTTGAATCTTTAAAATCTCTTTTGTGCTGTATTTTGAAATTGCACAGCCCTTTGGAATAAATCGCCTTATGTGGCCGTTTACCTGTTCGTTAGTTCCTCTTTCCCATGAATGGTATGGATGGCAATAATAAATCTGGGTACGCAATATGCCCCGGCTGCTTACACATGATTGTTCCAAGTTCCTCCAATCCAAAAACTCGCTGCCGTTATCTACTGTTATCGATTTAAACACCATGCCAAAGCGCTTAGTTCCTATTCTTTTTTCTAATTGATCTAATTGTCTTTTAACCTCTTTTTGTGTTTGAGAGCGCATCTTGAATATCAGTGTTTTTCGGCTCATTCTCTCTACAAGTACTAATAGGCAGGCTCTTCCTTTTGCGCGTCCTGACTCTATACAGTCCATCTCCCAATGGCCTAACTCATCTCTGCCATCAGCTTCCTTTGGGCGATCATCTATGCGCTTTGCAGTTATATCCTTTATTCGCCTTGTCACTCGGGTGTATTTTCGCTTGCTGCTCTTTCCTTTTCGAGGTAAATCTTTTTTGCTTACATTGAGCAATAAGTTTTGGTCTATGTAATTATAAAGGGTGCGCACTGATATTGGCGTTTCTTGATAGCTGCTATCGTCTTTTAGTTTTTCTATTGTGGCATAGGGAGAATATTTTTCTTCTATAATGCATTCTTCAATCTTATCTGCTAATCGTCTATTTTTGCCAATCTTTAAATGAGGTCCTTTAGCGCTTGCCTTATTGTCGTAATCATCTTGTGCTACTATAGCTGAATAGCTGATTACTTCCCGCAAATAAGTATCTAATAATACTACCTTTCCGCGCTTTAATTCCCGGCTTATTGTTGCAGGACTTACACCCATCCGCTCTGCTATTTTACGCTGGCTCAGTTTTTCTTTCTTTGGCGCGGCATTGTTTTGCTTTACCATTTCTTCTAATTCTTCTCGCTCGGAAAATGTTAGATGTTTACCTTTTTCTCGTGTTCTGATACAATATACTAAGCTCATGATCTTCTCCGTTTCTGTTTATTGTCATTGATAACATTATAACAGAGAAGCTCTCATGAGCGTTGTTTATTTAGTTGTGTTTCATTTAATTATACAATTCGCCTCCGTTTTTATATGATTTATATTATATAATTAAACAACATAACAATGCCCATTCCTGCCAGCACCGTTGCAAACATGTTTTTTGTCTTATAAGCAATGGGAAAGGCTATTATCGAAGCAACCAGTAAAGGATTATAGAAAGAAATATTCAATCTTCCTCCATAAATAAATACACCTTGAAAAAGCAAAGCGGAAAGTACAGCTGCAGGAATGAACTTTAAAAACTTGACAAATAATTTTGGGATTTTCTTTTTTGAAAGAAGTGTGGCAGGCAGCATTCTTAAAAGATATGTTACAAAACCCATAGTAAGCACGAGATATAAGTAACTTAAGCTAGTCCTCATCGTCAATAAACACTCCTATCACCGCTGCGATTACGGCAGCTAAAATAACATTCCAGTTTCCCGGCATTAGATATATCAAAATGATGGAAAGCAATCCTGATATTAACGACACAAAAATGAATTTAATATTTTTAAGCTGCATACATAACAAAGCAAGAAACATCCCAGGCAGTGCAAAATCAAAGCCAAGAGCTTTAGTATCCGGTATCAGATTACCAAATGCAGCACCTATAACGGTGCTTAAAATCCAACTTAGATAAGCGGTAATATAAAGACCTAAATAATAACTATGAGATAAAGAACCTTGTTCCGCATCAGTAATACTTACTGCAAAGCTTTCATCAGTAATAAAAAAAGAAATGATGAAAATCAATTTTTGCTTTATATGCTGAAAATGCGGCGCTAGCGAAGCACTGAAAAGTAAATGCCTTAAATTTACCAAAAATGTAGTTATTATAATGGCGATGAAACTTGCATTTGATCTTATCATATCTATTGCTACAAATTGAGCTGAGCCTGCATAAACAAATACAGACATCAAACCGGTTTCAAAGGGAGTCAGGCCTGTATTAGATGCTGTAACACCCATTGCAAATCCAACTGGGATATACCCGAACACAATGGGTATAGCTCGTTTTATTCCAAAAATGAGATCGTTTTTCTCTTTGCTTTGCTGCATAACTGTTTTCATACCTTCTTTATAAGTGATACTTCTAAAAACATGCTATAATATAAGTGAATTGTTTTCTATCTAAAAATCTAAATGTTATTTGAAAGGAGAGCCTCCGGTGAAAGCTTTATTAGTAATTGACATGTTAAATGATTTTATTGATGAAGACGGGGCATTAAGCGTTGGGCCTCAAGGTAAAGCAATTATAAATATTATAAAAGAAAAAATAAGCGAGTTTCGTAAAAATGAATACCCCATTATATTTATTTGCGATAACCATGAAAAAAATGATAAAGAATTTGAGATGTTTGCCCCTCACTGCATTGCCGGCACTGCCGGTGCAAAAATAATTAGTGATTTAGACGTAAAAGATGTGGATAAAGTAATATCAAAAAGACGCTACAGCGCCTTTTTCGGAACCGATCTGGATTTATATTTAAGAGAAAACAATATAGATGAAATATTTTTGACAGGTGTCTGCACCAACATTTGTGTTCTCTATACTGCTGCTGATGCGCGAAATTTAGCATATAAGGTGAGTATTTATAAAGACGCAGTTGCATCTTTTGATAGCACTGCCCATGATTTTGCTTTAAAAGAAGCAAAAAATACCTTAGGATGCAATATTATTTAATTTTGCCAAGCTTTATTCGACACTGTCATCCGAAAAACTGCGATCATCTGAAGGCTCCACAATTTCTATGTTATCCAATTGCGACTTTAGATTGACTTTCACAGAATCAATATAGAGCCTGCGAAGGTATGCCTGCTCTTGTTTTTCTTCAGGTGTAAGACCTTCGCCTTTTTGTTTTTTATAAAGTGCGTTAATACGGGCTATCTGCTGGTCTGATATCATGAAAAACCCTCCTTTGAATTCCTAAAATGGCTTTTTTACTATATAATACAATTATAAAGATTTTCGAAAAAAATTCAAATCGGAGCGTAAAATGAATTTAAAATCTGAGATAATTCGCTTTTCAAAAGAAATAGGCATTGATAAAGTAGGCTTTGCGTCGGCAGATCCTTTTTTAAAAGAAAAAGAAATTTTGCAAGAAAGAAAGAGAAAGCAGCTAATTTCTCCTTTTGAAGAACAAGATATGGAAGCAAGATGCAATCCTCAAAGACTTCTTGACGGAGCTAAAACGATTATATGTTTTGCGATTGGCTATCTTATAGAACCTTCTGTAAAAAAAGAATTTTCTTCAGTTGATATACCTGAAGGCGAAATTTCCAAATATGCACAAATTAAAGACTATCATAATGTTTTAAATGAAAAGCTTATCAGGATAGCAGATTTCATTTCAGAAAAAGAACCAGGCAAGTTTAAAATAATGGTAGATACAGGTGCGCTAATTGAAAGAGCTGCTGCAGCTCGTGCAGGAATAGGGTGGATTGGAGAGAATACCTGCCTTTTTACTCCTGAATTCGGCTCATGGGTGTTCGTAGGGGAGATACTTACTGATATTGAGATTGAATCAGACGATCCGGCCGAAACTTATTGTGATAAATGCGGCCGATGCATAGCTGTCTGTCCTACAGGCGCATTAATAGAGCCTTTTAAGTTAAATCCACACAAATGTCTTTCTTATATCACACAAATGAGAGGGCAAATCCCAAAAGAATTCAGAGAAACTCTTGGAAATATGATTTTTGGGTGCGATATATGTCAAGATGTCTGTCCTTATAACAAGGATGTCAATATCCCAAATCACCAGGAATTTTTTCCGGATGTACCTTTAGAAAAAAATCTAGAAAAACTAGCAATTCTTAGCAAACAAGATTTTATTAGGATGTTTAAGCCTACAGCAGCCGGCTGGCGAGGCAGAAATATTATTCGAAGAAATGCCATATGCGCTCTGGGAAACATAAGGTATAAAGGGGCGATAAAAACTCTTGAGTATCTAACTACAGACCCTTCGGAAATAATAAGGGAACAAGCATCTTGGTCTCTTCGACAAATTATTCAGTCTGTATAGGCCCTTATTTCAATCCTGATGACACCATCTAAAGTTATTGATATAATAAAGTAACATATTTAATAAAGTGAACAGGTGATAAAATTGAGGCAAGTATATCTTGATAATAGTTCAACAACCAGAGTTTCTGATAATGCAGCTAAGTCTGCTTTTGAAGCGATGACGCTGTATTATGGAAACCCTTCTTCTATGCATAGAAAAGGAATAGAAGCTGAAAAGATAATAAAAGAAGCCAGAGAAAAAATTGCGAGTTTTTTAGGAAGGACAGCAAATGAAATTTACTTTACTTCAGGAGGCACAGAATCTAACAATTGGGCAATCAGAGGAGCAGCGCTAAGCCTCAAACGTCGCGGCAATCATATAATTACCACTAACATTGAGCATCCATCTGTTTTAGAAGTTTTTAAAGTTCTAGAAAGGCAAGGGTATAAAGTCACATATCTTAATACTGACGAAGATGGTTTCATAGACATAAATGATTTAAAAAAGGTTTTAACCGAGGATACAGTTTTAGTGAGCATAATGTATGTAAACAATGAAATCGGCTCTATTCAGCCTATAAGTGAGGCGGCTGAAGCGATTAAGAGTTACAATAAAAATATACTTTTTCACGTTGATGCAGTCCAGGCATTTGGTAAGATTGACCTTGTGCCGGCTTTAGCAGGAATAGATTTGCTGTCTGTAAGTGGCCATAAAATCCACGCTCCTAAAGGCATTGGCGTTCTTTTTGTAAGGGATAATGCAAATATAGAACCACTTATATATGGCGGAGGACAGGAAAAAGGGCTTCGCTCAGGAACCGAAAATGTGCCAGGAATAGCAGGCCTTAGCTGTGCTGCTTGGGAGATTACACAGAATATGAAAGAATGGAAAATAAAAATGAAAAGCCTTAAAAAACGCTTAAAAGATGGTATATTAGAAAAAATTCCTGACGTTGTTTTAAATACTCCGGAAATTAACAGCGCTCCCCATATTCTAAATGCTTCTTTTATAGGAACAAGAGGGGAAATACTTTTACATGCCCTTGAAGGAAAAGGTATATTCGTGTCAACAGGTTCTGCCTGCTCATCTCACAAAGGCGGAGCAAGCCATGTTCTAAAGGCTGTTGGAAAAAGCTTAGAGGAACAGGATAGTGCAATAAGATTTAGCTTATCGCATTTTATTTCAGAAGATGACATAGATTATGTAATAGAAACCTTAACCGAGGAAGTCTGCGAAATACGAAAATTTGTGCGGAGGTAGGAAATGGAAAGACTTTATTTAATAAGTTTTGGAGAGATTGCTTTAAAAGGCGAGAATAGGCCATTTTTTGAAAGAATGCTGACTCAAAGAATTAAACAGGTTATTATGCCTTACGACAAGAATGTGCAGTTAAAAAATGTCCATGGCAGAATTTATTGCTTTACGCAAGCACCGAAAGAAAAAGTGGCAGAAGCCTTAAAAAAAGTTTTTGGTATAGTTTATATATGCCCTGCCGTAAGCTGCGAAAACAACATTGAAGATATAAAAAATACCGCTCTTGAGGTAATCAAAGAACAAGACTATTACGGCAAGACTTTTAAGGTTGAAACCAGGCGGCCCAATAAATCGTTTCCCCTTAAATCTCCCGAGGTAAATGCACAGGTCGGTGCTTACATTCTAAGTAATATAGAAGGACTTAAAGTAAATGTCCATGATCCTGATATAAGACTTGATATCGAGATACGAGAAAAAACGTTTATTTACTCTGAGAAGATTCCCGGACCGGGAGGACTTCCTATAGGATGCACCGGGAAAGCCATATCCCTTCTTTCCGGCGGTATAGACAGTCCTGTTGCAACATATATGATAATGAAGCGAGGCGTGGAAATAGAACCTATATATTTTCACAGTTTTCCGTTTACCACTGATAGAGCGAAGGAAAAGGTAATCGATCTTTGCAAAGTGCTTGCCGGTTATTCGGGTAAAATACGGCTTCATGTTGTGAATTTTACAGAAGCGCTGAAAGAAATCGGGAAGAATACACCTGAAGAATTTTTGACAATCATGATGAGGCGTATGATGGTCCGAGTAGCTGACAAAATCGCAGAAGAACGCGGAGCCAAAGCATTGGTTACAGGGGAAAGCCTTGGACAAGTAGCAAGTCAAACCATGGAAGCAATTGCTGCAACCAACGAAGTGGCTTCAATGCCGATTTTTCGCCCACTAATAGGGTTTGATAAAATCGAGATAATGGATATTGCAAGAAAAATCGGCACATATGATATTTCAATAGAGCCATATGCAGACTGCTGTTCGGTGTTTGTACCTAAGCATCCAAAAATACGTCCGGCTATTTGCGAAGTCCATAAAGCCGAAGAGGATATTGATGTGGAAAAGCTTGTCAGTATGTGTATTGAAGGTATTGAAATATTTGATGTTACTCCATAAATGAATTAGATTTAATTCCAATTGTTATAAATAATTTCTAATAATTAAAAATGCTGCAAGCCTTATAAAAGCGGCTATTTATCTACGCTTACTTAAAAATTGCTAAATACCATTTTTGCTTTGCAATATTATGCTTTATAATATTTATAAATAAAGCCTGCAATGAAATTTTGCCCGATAGTTAAACCGGCTCTGCTGCAGGCTTTTAGACTATAATTTCCGATGGCTTGGAAGGCATAGTTCTTGCATTGTAATTTAATTACATAACAGTTTATTTAAGCAAAATGGTCAGATATTTTAAACTAATGCCTAAAATGTTATTTGAAACAAGAATTGGAGGGAGAAAATTGCGCGTAATACATCATCCTATATTAGGAGATGAAACCAGGCAGTTTAATGCCAAAATAACAGTAGACGGAAAAGAAATCCCGGCAATAGAAGGCGAGCCCATTGCCGCAGCTCTTTTGGCGGCAGGAATAAAAAAGTTTAGAGAAACACAAAAATACCATAAACCTAGGGGCATATTTTGCGCTATTGGAAGATGCACAGATTGTGTAATGACTGTGGACGGTGTTCCGAACGTCAGGACATGTGTAACGCCTGTTAGAGATGGAATGATCATAAATACACAAAAGGGTTTGGGAAAATGGGGTGATCAGCAATCATGAAGAGAGCAGATATAGCTGTAATAGGAGCAGGTCCTGCAGGTCTTTCATGTGCTGTGGAGGCTGCAAAAGCCGGCGCGAAAGTTGTTGTTTTAGATGAAAATTTAAAGCCGGGCGGACAGCTTTTTAAACAAATCCATAAATTTTTTGGATCGCGGGAGCACAGGGCAGGTACCAGAGGATTTCGAATAGGGCAGCAGCTTTTGGAAGAAACTGAAAAACTTGGTGTTGAAGTTGTGCTGGATGCGGCAGTTTACGGTATATATGAAGACCGCCTTATAGCTTACATTACAAATGGTAAAGATCATACATTGAAAGCAGAGAAAATTGTTCTTGCAACCGGAGCTTCCGAAAATGCCCTAGCTTTTCCGGGATGCACATTACCAGGCGTAATGGGAGCAGGAGCGGCACAAACCATGATTAATGTAAATAGGGTTTTGCCCGGAGAAAAGATAATTATGGTAGGCTCCGGCAATGTAGGTCTTATAGTTTCATATCAGCTAATGCAAGCAGGAGCCGATGTTGTAGCACTTATAGAAGCAGCCCCGAAAATAGGGGGATATGGCGTGCATGCATCCAAAATCAGAAGAGCCGGTGTTCCGATATATGTTTCTACGACGATTAAAGAAATAATTGGAGAAGAAAAAGTCGAAGAAGTTGTAACTATCGAACTTGATAGAAACTGGCAGCAAATTCCAGGTACTGAAAAAAGCTTTGAAGCTGATACGGTATGTCTTGCGGTAGGCCTTTCTCCACTAACGGAACTTGCATGGATGGCGGGATGCGAATTTGTTTATATACCTCCATTAGGCGGCCAAGTTCCAATTCACGACAGGAATATGGAAACAACGCTTGAAGGAGTTTATGTGGCCGGTGATATCACAGGAGTGGAAGAAGCATCTTCGGCCATGGAGGAAGGACGGCTTGCAGGTGTGGCATGTGCGGAAAGTTTGGGATATTATGATAAAATAAAAGCCCTTGAGCTAAAGAACGAAATCTGGAATAGACTGGACGCACTGCGAACCGGGCCGTTTGGTGAAGGAAGATTTCAGGCAAAACTAAAGCAGGTAAACGCAAGGGGGCAATTAGTATGACAGAGCAGCAAGGTATAATATATCAAGGATTTCCGTCCAAAGAAGAGCTTTTAAAGATTCCCGGCGTTCCGTCTAAAGAACGAATCAAAAAAGGACCGGTAGCATGTATAGAGTGTGTGCAGGAAATACCTTGCAATCCATGTGAGGAAGCATGCCCTTATGGTGCCATAAGCGTAGGAAAACCTATAACGAATTTGCCGGTGCTTGATGAAGAAAAATGCATTGGATGTGGAACCTGCATAGCTGCATGTCCGGGTCTTGCAATATTCGTTGTGAGTGTTTCGGGAGAAAAGGCAGAAGTTAGCTTTCCTTTTGAATATTACCCTTTGCCTAATAAAGGAGACGAAGTTTGGTGTGTTGACAGGGCAGGAAAACAAGTAACCCGCGGTAAAGTGCTTCGAATAATAAAATCTCCCAAATATGACGCTACTGCGGTTATAACGGTGGAGATACCTGCCGAATATCTAGATGATGTTCGCAGCATTAAACGTTTAGAAAGAGGGAATAAATGATGAATGATGAATTTATTTGTCGTTGTGAAGAAGTAAAAAGAGAGGAAATAGAAAAGGCCATCGAAGATGGAGCGACTACTTTAGCAGGAGTTAAACGCAGAACCCGTGTATGTATGGGCCTGTGCCAAGGCAGAACGTGCCAGCGCTTAGTTACTCAAATGCTTTCAAAAGTTGAAGATCCGGCCCAAATAAAACCGCCTACTTCAAGACCCCCTGTACGTGCGATTAAAATCGGCGAAATTGTGGAGGGAGAAGACGAGTGAAAAAAAGTGCTGACGTAGTCGTTATAGGCGGTGGCGTCATAGGCAATTCGATAACATATCATTTAGCAAAGAAAGGCCTAAAGGTTATTTTATTGGAAAAAGATGACTTAGCCTCCGGCTCTTCAGGGGCATGTGATATCGATATAATACTTCAATCTAAAAACCCGGGTATTCATCTTCAACTTGCGATAGAAAGTGCAAAAATGTATAAACCTCTTGCAGAAGAACTTGGTTCGGAAATTGAGTATGAAGCTTGCGGAGGCATGATTTTAATAGAAAATGATGAACAGATGAATATAATGAGGGATTTTGCAAGGCGCCAAAAAGAAGTCGGTCTTTCGGTAAAACTTTTAGACTTAAAAGAAGCATTGGAGATTCAACCGGGACTGTCGCCGCATTTATTAGGAGCTACATATAGTCCTGATGATGCTCATGTTAATCCCATGAAACTATGTTTTGCATTCGCAAAGGCATCCAAAAAGCTGGGTGCCGAAATAATGCTGAATGCCCCGGCGCTGGATATAAAACTAGAAAAAAACAAAGTAAGGTCAATAATTACACCAAAAGGTGAAATAGAAACGGATACAGTTGTAAATGCAGCAGGAGTATATGCTCCGTTTATCGGTGAACTGGTAGGAATTTCTCTGCCGATAAAACCCAGGAGGGGGCAGATAGTTGTAACAGAGCCTGTTCCGAAGCTTGTTATGCATGATGTGCTTTGCGCAAAATATATTGTTGCAAAATACAATCCCAAAATACTCGAAGAATCCAATGATCCTGCAACACGTCTCGGAGTGGGACTATCCCTTAGCCAGACACATGACGGCCAAATATTAATAGGAGCTACCAGAGAGTTTGTAGGGTATGACAAACGTACAACACATGAAGCGCTAAAAGCAGTTTTAAAAAATGCCACACGTCTCGTGCCTGCCTTAAAAAATATTCATACAATAAGATCTTTTGCCGGCTTAAGGCCGTATACTTCCGATGGTTTGCCGTTATTAGGGCCAATAGAAGATATAAAAGGATTTTTTGTTGCCGCAGGGCACGAAGGAGATGGAATAGCACTTTCCCCTGTTACGGGAAGAATTGTAGCTGATCTTATTACAGAAGGTAAGACATTTATAGATGTAAGCAAATTAAGCCCTGAAAGATTTGGCTCCTTAAAAAAGAATGAAAACGAAGTTATATAAATACAAAAAGCATCCTTAAATTTTGTCAAGGAGGGAGTTGCGGCATGATCGTAAAAGGGGGCAGAACCAATTACGGTGAGGTTATAGGAATATTAATGCTTGATACTAAATTTCCCAGAATTTATGGAGACATAGGAAATGCCGGTACATTTAGTTTTCCGGTAAAATACAAAAAGGTTGCAGGCGCTACATCACAAAGAGTTGTTAGAGAAGCCGATCCGACTCTTATACAGCCTTTTATCGAAGCTGCGCAGGAGCTTGAAAAAGAAGGTGTTGCGGCAATCACAACGAGCTGCGGCTTTCTAGCTATTTTCCAGGAACTTTTAGCAGATGCAGTCAATATTCCGGTTTTTGCTTCCAGCTTGCTTCAGGTGCCTTTAGCACATCGTATGCTAAAAAAAGGACAAAAAGTTGGCATAATGACCGCTAGTAAACCCCACCTTACAAAACTTCATTTTCAAGGCGTTGGTGCCGATAATATTCCTGTAGTAATTTATGGAATGGAAAGCCAAGAGGAGTTTCCTAAAGTTTTCTTAGACCAAAAAGAAACCCTCGATGTGTCGAAAGTTGAAGAAGAAATGACAGAAGTTGCAAAAACCATGGTAAGCGAGAATCCTGATATAGGTGCAATAGTTTTTGAATGTACTAATATGCCTCCATTTAGAAAATCGGTGCAAGATGCAGTAAATTTGCCCGTGTTTGATATAGTGACATTAACTAATTATGTCTATAATTCATTAAAATGAATAATAAAAAAGCAGTTAATAGCCGGCGTCTAGGACGCCGGCTATTTGATATGAGATAGACTATCTTGATTTGCAAAAAAATTATAAAAAGAAGCAGGACTTTTCGATTTTATAGCGAATATAAAATATAAAAAGATACTTAATTAATTTAAATAAGTATTTTTTAAAAAGGTGATGCATTTGACAAAAGAACCTATAAATAGTAAATACATTAAAAAACTCAACAGAATGACAGTAATAAACACAATAAAAAAGCATGAACCTGTATCAAGACAACAACTAGCAGAATTTACAGGGCTTACTCCGCCTGCAATAAGCGGTATAGTGCGTGAGTTACTTGAAGCGGGATTAGTAAGAGAAGTAGGACTGGATAAATCCAACGGAGGCCGCCGACCCGTCAATCTATGTCTTAATCCTGAAGCAGGGTATGTTATAGGTATTGAAGTTACCAGGTTTGAGTCACTTATAGGAATTGCAGACTTAAAAAACGATCCTACCGATTTTAGAATAGCTAAGATTGATATGACAGATCCCAAAAAAGGGATAAAACTCTTAGCGGACGCGGTAGAGCAAATCATGAGCGAAGAAAAATACCTTAAAAAAGCATTCCTCGGAATTGGCGTAGCATTTCCGGGACTATTAAATGTTCGCGAAGGAAGTGTAAAACGTTCTATCAATTTAGGTAAGGCATGGGATAGTTTTAACGTTAAGGAATTTTTAGAAAGCGAACTGGAGCTGCCAATATTTATTGAAAACAACTCTAATACATCGGTTCTTGCTGAGCGCTGGTTCGGCGGAGGCAAGGGATGCAAAGACTTGGTGTATATAAACCTTGGTGAAGGAATAAGCGCCGGGATAATCTTAAACGATAGAATATTACAAGGCGCCAGAGGTTATGCCGGTGAAATTGGTCATATGTCAATTCAAGAAGGGGGTCCTTTGTGCAATTGTGGTAACAGGGGATGTTTAGAGAGCATATGCGGCATTCCTGCTATTATTAGGCAAGCTAAAGCTGAGCTGCCTAATATTGCAGAAAGCGATCCTTTAAAAAAAGCTTGGCTGGAAAATGGAGAGATTTCGATTGCTGATATTATTGAATCTGCAAATATTCCAGATTCTTACTCGTGGAAACTTTTACGACAGATGTCGATATATATAGGAAAAGCAATAGCGAATGTAATAAATTTTTACAATCCTGAGCTGGTATTTATAGGCGGAAAAATGTCTGTGATTGGCGACTATTTTATGGATATAATTAGAAAAACAGCTAATACCCATGCATTTCCCGAAATAGCTCTTTCTACCGAAATTAAAGTTTCTGAGCTTAAAGAAAAATCTGGAGTAGTTGGTGCTTGCGCACTGGCGCTAAAACATTTATTTAAAACAGACTCGGATATGTTAGAAGATGTTAGGCAAATAATGAATGCTTAAAACGGAGGTTTTAAATATGGAATATTTATATCCAAGCAAGGAAGTAAAAGGCTATAGCCAAGTTGTAAAAGCAGGAAAGGATATGGAATTTTGCGGGTTGGGTTTGCTGAAATTAAACGCAAACGAAGTATGCAGCTTAAAAACAAACGATGAAGAAGCGGCATTGGTTATTTTATCAGGAAAATGCAATGTAGTCGTAAATGGAAAAGAATTTATAGGTCTTGGAGAAAGAAAGGATGTATTTTCAGGTAACCCTGCATCAGTTTATATACCCATTCAAAGTTCTTTTAAAGTGGAAGAAGCTCAGGGATTTGTCTTAGAAGCTGCAGTGGTTTCTGCTAAGGCTGAGAAAAAGTTTGAACCTTTTGTGGTAATGCCAAAAGAAGTAGTATGCGATCATCGTGGTATCTTAAACTACCAGCGAGATGTTAGAGATATTATTGTAGCAAACGGCGAAGGAAAAGTTCATCGTATAGTAGTTGGCGAGACTATATCATGCCCCGGACAATGGTCTAGCTATCCCTCTCATAAACACGATGATTATAATCCTCCCTATGAAGCTAAAATGGAAGAAGTTTACTATTTTAAGATAAAACCCGAAGAGGGTTTTGGAGTTCAAGTAATGTATAACGATGATTTATCGCTAAGAAAAGCATATATGCTAAAAGATGGAGATGCAGTTATAATACCTGAAGGTTATCATCCTGTTGCAGCAGCTCCAGGATTTCAGGTGTATTATTTGTGGGTAATGGCAGGAGACTACGGAAGAAAGCTTGTTCCGAAAGATGATCCTAAATTGGCTTGGCTCAGCAATGTAGCTCCATTGCTAAAATAAATTAGTCTTAAAGGAGGCATGACTTATTATGGTAAAACTAAATAAGGAATTACTAAAAAGTGGTTTTAAATTCCCGGAAGATTTGATGGTGCAGCCGTTTCCTGAAAATTTGCCGGAAAAAGTTATTCAATTTGGCGAAGGCAATTTTTTAAGGGCCTTTGTTGATTGGATGTTTCACCAGATGAACAAACAAAAGATTTTCAATGGTCGTGTTGTAGCTGTTCAGCCGATTGCTCAAGGCTTGGTTGGCAAGCTAAACGAACAAGACGGTTTATATACCTTAATTTTAAGAGGCTTGCAAGATGGAAAACCTGTCGAACTCAAAGAAATAATAAGTTCAATAAGTCGTGGAATAAATCCGTATACTCAATGGGATGAATATCTAAAATGTGCAGAAAATCCCGATATAGAATTTGTGGTTTCTAACACTACTGAAGCCGGGATTTCATATGATAAAAGCGATAGCATTGACAAGAAACCGCCTTTATCATACCCGGGGAAACTTACAGCTTATTTATATCATAGATTTAACCACTTTAACGGCGATCCATCAAAGGGCATGGTCATTATTCCTTGTGAGCTGATTGACAGAAATGGCGACAACTTAAAAAGAATTATATTACAGCTGTCAAATGACTGGAACCTGCCTGAAGTGTTTAAAGAATGGATAGAAAAAGACAATATTTTTGTCAACACTTTGGTAGACAGAGTAGTAACAGGGTATCCTAAGGACGAAATAAATGAAATTTTAAACCATCTGGGTTATGAAGATAATCTTGTTGATACAGGAGAACTTTTTCATTTATGGGTAATTGAAGGTCCCGGCGAGCTTTCCGAAAGATTACCATTTACCAAGGCGGGTCTTAATGTATTATGGACTGATGATATGTCACCGTACAGGACAAGAAAAGTCAGGATATTAAACGGTGCCCATACATCTTCAGTTCCTGCAGCATTCCTATATGGTCTTGAAACCATTGGAGAGATGATGGAGCACGATGTTATGGGCAAATTTGCAAGAGAAGTTATCTACGACGAGATAGTCCCTTCGATAAATCTGGACAAAAAAATGCTGCTTGAATTTGCGGATTCTGTTGTTGAGCGTTTTCAAAACCCGTATATAAAACACTATTTAATAAGCATTCTCCTCAATTCATCCTCGAAATTTAAAACAAGGGTATTGCCTTCAATTATTGAGTATCAACAATTATATAATAAACTTCCCGAAAAACTTACGTTTTCTTTTGCTGCATTAATGGCGGTATATAAAGACGGCAAAGTTGAAAACGGTGTAATGAAAGCGCGCCGTGAAAAAGGCGAATTTGTAATGCAGGATGATTTGTGGGTCTTAGAATTCTTTGAGAAGACATGGAATGATTTTGACAAAAGCAAAAAAGCTGCTAAAAGCGTGGCAAAGGCTGTGCTTGCCAACAGCAAAATGTGGGATCAAGACCTAAACAATATTGACGGTCTTACAGATAAAGTAGCTGACTATTTGTATCAAATTACCAATGATGGTATAAAAAATACCGTTGAAAGACTTGTGAAAAACTAGCGCAACTGATTGCCTTTATCTCTTTAGTTACAAGAAAGGATTGAAAACTTATGGCAGTAATCAAAATACACGAAAGAGACAACGTGGCCGTAGTGATCGATAAAGTGAGTAAAGGTGAAGTAGTAAAAGTGGGTTCTTGTTCAGTTATAGCTTTAGATGATATAGATCAAGGCCATAAAATCGCTCTTTATGATATAGAGCAAGGCGAAAATGTTATAAAGTATGGATTCCCAATAGGGCATGCTACAACTCATATAAAGGCCGGCCAGTGGGTTCACAGTCACAATCTGAAAACGAATTTAGGTGAACTTACAGAGTATGAATATACTCCTCGTCTATCCGATGTGAAGGTTGCCGAGGAATGTGGAACTTTCCGGGGTTTTATCCGCGAAGGCGACAGAGCAGGAATAAGAAACGAAATATGGATTATACCCACTGTAAGCTGCGTAAACAGAAATGCCGAGCTTATAGCCAAAATTTCAAAGGAAAGATTTAAAGGGGTAAAAAATCTGGATGGTATTTATGAGCTTACTCATCCTTATGGTTGTTCCCAATTAGGCCAAGATCAATTAAATACTCAAAAGATATTAGCGAATCTGGTAAATCATCCTAATGCGGGTGGAGTCTTGGTTCTAGGCCTTGGCTGTGAAAATAATAATGTTGACGAGTTCAAAAAAGTGTTAGGAAAGTATAATTCTGACAGAGTGAAATTCTTAGTAGCGCAGGAAGTAGAAGACGAAATAGAGGCAGGAGTCGGGCTTATAGAAGAGCTGGTAGAATATGTATCACAATTTGAAAGACAGGATTGCCCAGTTTCAAAGCTTGTAGTAGGTCTTAAATGCGGTGGTTCCGATGGTTTTTCAGGTATTACCGCAAATCCCTTAGTAGGCTCTTTTTCAGATAAATTAATTTCTTGCGGAGGAAGTACCGTCTTAACAGAGGTGCCTGAGATGTTCGGTGCAGAAACTATCCTTATGAATCGAGCAATAAGTCGTGAAGTATTCGATAAAATAGTTAAAATGATAAACGACTTTAAAGAATATTTTATGAGCTACAACCAGCCAATTTATGAGAATCCGTCGCCGGGCAATAAAAAAGGAGGTATTACAACCTTAGAAGAAAAATCTTTGGGATGTGTGCAAAAAGGCGGAACAAGTAATGTAGTAGATGTGTTGGATTATGGCGATGTGGTAAAAAATAGTGGCCTTAGCCTACTTACAGGTCCGGGAAACGATATGGTAGCATCGACAGTTCTTGCCGCTGCAGGGTGTCATTTGATTTTATTTACAACAGGAAGAGGAACTCCACTAGGAACTGCTGTACCAACTATAAAAATTTCTACAAATACCAATCTTTACAACCGTAAATCCAATTGGATTGATTTTGATGCAGGCAGGCTTCTTTCCGATGAAACAATGGAAAAACTAACTTCGGAATTAATGCGTTATGTTATAAATGTTGCTTCAGGCGAAAAAAGTAAGGCTGAAAAAATGGGATTTAAAGAAATAGCAATTTTTAAAAATGGGGTTACACTTTAGTCATGCAAGGTTCATATAAGACATCCAAAGCTTTATTTCACGTTCTGCAGTTTCCGGCTTATCGGAAGCGTGGACTAGGTTTTCTGTTGTAGAAGTGGCGAAATCCCCTCGGATTGTTCCCGGCAAAGCTTCTTCAATTTGGGTCGGACCATTTATAAGCCTTGCAAGTCTTATAGCGTTAGGGCCTTCTAAGACCATAGCTAAAACAGGTCCGGAAGTGATATTTGCAATTAATTCTTGAAAAAATGGTTTTGACACATGCTCTTCATAATGCTTACATGCCAATTCTTCAGGAACCATAATTAGTTTTGCAGCAGTTATTTTTAAGCCTTTTTGCTCATATCTTTGAATAATAGTACCAGCCAAACCTCGGCGAATTCCATCAGGCTTAATCATGATAAAGGTTTTTTCCATAGACAAGTCCAGCCACATCCCTTCAAAATTTAACTAACTATCTGAGCTATATTTTTATTATTGTATAATATATAGCGTAAAAATCTAATTTTGTCAAATATTTTATACCATCTTAAAACACAAGTGCAAGCGGTCTACCATCTTGACCTAGGTACGATTGTTATTTTATTGTAAGTTCAAAAAATAAAATGTTGACAAAAGATTTTATTTGATGTATCCTATAAAAAACTAATTACTGCATCTAAAACCGTTGAGGCGGAGATAAAGATGGTTATGCTCTTACAGAGAGCTCGCGGTGCTGAAAAGCGAGTAGAAAACAAGCCATCAAATGGACCGCTGAGGGCGCAGCCAAAGGCGAAAGCTGAGTATTCTGCGACGTGTAGGCATACGTAAGTTGCCGGGGATATGATAGTATCCTGCTGAGTGCACGGCTGCAATATACCGTGAATCAAGGTGGTACCACGAGCGTAAAGCCCGTCCTTGACTTTTATGTCAAGGACGGGCTTTTTGACGTCCCCCGGCTAAATTCGATACTGTTCTAATTAAAACTATTTATAAAGGGTGTGTTAAAATGTTGCAGCCAAGCCTGTCGGAGGCCAAAAAAATTGCAAAAACAGGGATCTACAAGAACATTCCAATAAGCTGTGAATTATTTCAAGATGGAATTGAACCGCTTGATATTTTATCAAAGTTAAAAAATGCCAGCAACCGCTGCTATATTCTTGAGTCTGCTTACAAAGAGTCAAAATCTGCAAATTACACGTTTTTAGGATTTGATCCATTGTTAGAGATAATTTGTGCCGATAAAAAAGTAACAATTGTAAAGGATTCATTTTCTACAACAACGTCAGAGGATCCTGCTGAGGTTATACGTCAAGTAATGAAAGATAACTTTAGTCTGCGCTTTGACTACTTGCCTCCTTTTACGGGAGGGCTAGTAGGATATTTTTCATATGACTATGTTGGATATGCAGAACCTTCTCTTTTTCTAAATGCAAATGACGCCGAAAATTTTAGGGATATGCATCTGATGCTTTTTGATAAAGTAATTGCTTTTGATAATGTTCATAATCGATTAATGTTAATTGTGAATATAAAATGCGACAATATAGAAGCAGAATACAAACGGGCCTTGAGGGAAATTGAAAATCTTAAAAAACTTATTTTATTTGGTTTGCCCGCCGACGAGATACCTGGCAGAATAACATCTTCAGTGCGCCAGATGTTTACCAAACATCAATATTGCAATATGGTTAACAAAGCCAAAGATTATATTGGGCAGGGAGAAGTTTTTCAAGTGGTACTATCCAATAGACTAGATGCCGATTTTAAAGGCAGCCTTTTAAACACTTACAAAGCTCTTCGACAAATCAACCCATCCCCTTATATGTTTTATATTTTTACCGATGATGTTGAAATTGTAGGTGCATCTCCTGAGACCCTTGTAAAATTGGAAAATGGAGTTCTGCACACATTTCCACTGGCCGGAACACGTGCCAGAGGCAAAACCGAAGAAGAGGACAAACGAATTGAAATTGAACTTTTAGCAGATGAAAAAGAGCGTGCAGAACATGATATGCTGGTTGACTTGGGGCGAAACGATATTGGGAAAGTAAGCGAATTTGGCAGTGTAATAGTAGACAAATATATGGACATAGAACATCTTTCCCATGTAATGCATATAGGTTCAGATGTCTCTGGAAAAATTAGGAAAGATTGTGATGCTATAGATGCAATAGCAGCAGTAATTCCTGCCGGCACACTATGCGGCGCGCCGAAGATAAGAGCATGCGAAATAATTGATGAATTAGAAAATGACAAAAGAGGAATATACGGCGGAGCAATTGGATATATAGATTTTGCGGGTAACTTAGATGTATGTATAGCAATACGCGTTGCTTTCACAAAGAACGGAAAGGTATTTGTGCGTTCGGGTGCCGGCATAGTAGCTGACAGCATACCTGAAAACGAATACCAAGAATGTATAAACAAATCTCAGGCGGTTGTGGAAGCGCTAAAAATTGCTCAAGGAGGAATGAATATATGATATTAGTAATTGATAACTATGACAGTTTTTCTTACAACCTTTACCAATTGGCAGGAATGTTAGATTGCGATGCTAAAATTTTCCATAATAATGAAATAACAATTGAAGATATAAAAAAACTTAACCCGAGCCACATTATAATTTCCTCAGGGCCCGGGTATCCTGAAAGTGCAGGCATATGTATGGATGCGGTAAGGGAACTTGAAGAAACAACACCCATACTTGGAGTTGGGTTAGGCCATCAAGTGATTTGTAAAGCATATGGAGCAGATATTATCCGAGCAAAAAAATTTATGCATGGCAAGCAATGCGAAGTAATTATAGACAACGAGAATCCTCTATTTTTTGGTATGCCAAGTCGAATTAAAGTCGCTCGCTATAACTCCCTTAAAGTTTTGGAAGATAATTTTCCCTGCTGCCTGGAAATAATAGCGAAAACAAATGAAGAAGAAATTATGGCAATAAAACACCGCGACTACCCAATTTTTGGCCTGCAGTTTCACCCTGAATCAATTTTAACTCCGGATGGTCTGCAAATAATTAAAAACTTTGTAAATATATTGAAAGGAGCATTATTATGATAAAAGAAGCAACGGCAAAACTTATTGAGAATAGAAATTTAACCTATGAAGAAGCTGCGGCCGTTATGGACGAAATCATGAGCGGTAAAAGTTCAAACGTGCAGATCGCAGCCTTCCTTACAGCGCTTTCAGCTAAAGGAGAGACGATAGAGGAAATTACGGCATGTGCTGCCGGCATGCGTAACTATGCTGTGCCGGTCACCCACAATTTTGATCTGCTGGATATCGTAGGAACAGGCGGAGATAAATCAAATTCATTTAATATTTCAACAACCGCCTCTGTTGTTATAGCGTCAGGGGGCGTAAAGGTTGCAAAGCACGGCAATCGCGCTGCATCTTCAAAAAGCGGGGCAGCAGATTGCTTAGAAGCCTTAGGTGTAAACATCAATCTTTCTGCACAAAAATGTATAAAACTCTTAGCAGAGATTGGAATATGCTTCTTTTTTGCTCAAAATTATCACACTTCCATGAAATATGTGGGACCTGTGCGAAAAGAACTTGGAATCCGAAGCATTTTTAATATTTTAGGCCCTTTAACAAATCCGAGCTTGGCTAATATGGAAGTGCTTGGCGTATATACCGAATCATTAGTAGAGCCATTAGCACATGTTCTTTCAAATCTTGGTGTAAAACGTGGCATGGTAGTGTATGGGCAAGACGGGCTCGATGAGATTTCCAGTTCATCGCCTACAACTATATGTGAATTTACAGAAAATCATTTTAAAAAATATGTTATTATGCCGGAGGATTTTGGCTTTAAACGCTCAGAAAAGAAAGAGCTAATCGGTGGAACACCTGCAGAAAATGCTAAAATAACACTGGATATTTTAAATGGCACAGAGGGGCCAAAATATCAGGCAACAATTTTAAATGCCGGTGCAGGTCTTTATATAGCGGGAAAAGCAAAAAATCACACGGAAGGCGTAAGACTTGCCGAAGAACTAATAAAAAGCGGAAAAGCAAAAGAAAAGCTTGTTCAATTTATTAGAGAGTCAAATAAGCAAGAGACAGCAGTATGATTTTAGACGAACTTGCAGCATATGCCAGAACGAGAGTTGAAAATGCAAAAAAGGAAATCAGCCTCCAGCATATTCGTGAACAAGCACTGAGCTTGCCCAAAGGAAATTTTTGTTTTAAAAGGGCTTTAGAAAACCCCGATATGTCTTTTATATGTGAGATAAAAAAGGCTTCTCCATCTAAAGGACTTATCTCAATGGATTTTCCATATATTGAAATTGCAAAAGAATACGAGACGGCAGGCACGGATTGTATTTCTTGTCTTACCGAACCAAAATGGTTTATGGGTTCAGACGAAATATTTTTCGATATACGTTCACATGTAAAGCTTCCCATGCTCAGGAAAGATTTCACAATAGACGAATATCAACTTTATGAGGCTAAGTGCATAGGAGCCGATGCAGTGCTTCTAATCTGTGCACTTCTAGATACCAAAACCATACAGAAATTTCTAACAATATGTGAAGAAATGGGGATTTGCGCAATAGTTGAGGCTCACGATGAAGAAGAAATAAAGTCTGCTGTTTCTGCAGGCGCAAGACTTATTGGGATCAATAATAGAAATCTTAAAGATTTTACAGTGGACTTTACGAATACTTTAAAATTGAAAGACAAAGTTCCTTCTGATATTTTGCTTATTGCAGAATCAGGGATAAAGTCGCAGGAAGACATAAAAGCCTTAAAAAAAGCAGGTGTCGATGCAGTCCTTATAGGCGAAGCTTTAATGAAAGCAAAAAATAAGCACAAAATCCTTGAATCTTTTAGGAGGGCAGCAAGTGGATAGAACGAAAATTAAGATATGCGGCCTTTCTCGATTATGTGATATAGAGTATGTAAATCTTGCAATGCCTGATTATGCGGGATTTGTATTTTGGGAGCAAAGCCGCAGGAATGTATCAATTAAAAAAGCTGAGAAACTTAGTAAAGCATTAGATTCATCTATAAAATCCGTAGGTATATTTGTAAACGCACCTTTCGAAAAAATTATAAATTTATGCGATAAAAACATTATAGATATAATTCAGCTTCATGGCAGCGAAGACAATGAATATATAGCGAAACTTAGAGAATATATTCCAAAAAAGGTGATTTGGAAAGCCTACAAGGTTTGTTCTAAAGAGGACCTAAAAGCCGCAGAAAGCAGCGCAGCAGATGTGGTGCTTTTGGATAATGGTTATGGAACAGGCAAATGCTTTGATTGGTCGCTTATAGAAGAATTTACAAGGCCTTTCATTCTTGCAGGAGGGCTTACACAAGAAAATATTTGCGATGCAATCAGGAAATTTCAGCCTTATGCAGTAGATATAAGCTCAGGAGTAGAGTCAGAAGGCGTAAAAGATAAAGAAAAAATACTGAAAGTGGTTACCACTGTCAGAAATTGCTAAGAATATACGAACAAAACTTAAAATTTTAGGAGGAAATTATGTCAAAGGGAAGATTCGGAATACATGGAGGACAATATATACCGGAAACATTGATGAATGCTGTAATTGAATTAGAAGAAGCCTATGATTATTATAAGAATGATCCGGAATTTAACAAAGAACTGGAAGACTTATTTAGAGATTATGCCGGTAGACCTTCTCGCCTGTATTTTGCAAGAAAGATGACAGAAGACCTAGGCGGTGCCAAAATTTACCTAAAGCGCGAGGATCTAAATCATACAGGCGCTCATAAGATAAATAACGTATTAGGCCAAGCGCTTCTTGCAAAAAAGATGGGTAAAAGCCGAGTGATTGCTGAAACAGGAGCAGGTCAGCATGGTGTTGCCACTGCTACAGCTGCAGCGCTTATGGGGATGGAGTGCGAAATCTTTATGGGAAAAGAAGATACCCGGCGTCAAGCTTTAAATGTATATAAAATGAGACTTCTTGGTGCGAAAGTGCATCCTGTTACATCCGGCACTGCTACACTAAAAGATGCAGTTTCAGAGACTATGCGAGAATGGACAAAGCGGATTAATGATACTCATTATATAATAGGATCTGTTATGGGACCGCATCCGTTTCCTACAATCGTAAGGGATTTTCAATCTGTAATTTCGAAAGAAATTAAGTCACAAATGTTAGAGAAAGAAGGCAGACTGCCGGATATGGTTATAGCCTGTGTAGGCGGGGGTTCCAATGCGATTGGTGCTTTTTATCACTTTATAAACGATAAATCAGTGGAATTAATTGGCTGTGAAGCGGCAGGCAGGGGAGTAGATACTTTTGAGACAGCAGCAACTATTACTACTGGAAAGCCGGGAATCTTTCATGGAATGAAGTCGTATTTTTGTCAAGATGAATATGGACAAATTGCACCTGTATATTCAATATCAGCAGGTTTGGATTATCCGGGTATAGGCCCGGAGCATGCTTATCTTCATGATTGCGGCAGAGCTCAATATGTAGCAATAACTGACGAAGAAGCGGTTTGCGCATTTGAATACCTGTCGCGGACAGAAGGCGTTATTCCGGCCATCGAAAGCGCCCACGCAGTGGCTCAAGCAATAAAAATAGCGCCTTCTATGGGTAAGGATAAGATTTTAGTTGTCAATATATCCGGCCGCGGTGATAAAGACTGTGCTGCAATTGCTAGATACAGAGGGGAGGACATGATAAATGAGTGACATAAGTAAAGCATTTGACCATGGCAAGGCATTTATTGCGTTTCTAACCTGCGGAGATCCGGATTTAGATACTACAGAAAAATTAATAAAGGTTATTGCTGATTCCGGCGCAGATCTAATCGAGCTTGGAATTCCATTTTCCGATCCTACTGCAGAAGGACCGGTAATCCAAAACGCAAATATGAGGGCACTGGCCGGCAAAGTAACAACGGATAAGATATTCGATATGGTCTATAGAGTTAGAAAAACAGTAAAAATTCCTATGGTCTTTATGACCTATGCCAATGTTGTATTTTCTTATGGAACAGATAGATTTATAAAGAGAGCATCTGAAGTTGGTGTGAGCGGATTGATACTTCCTGATGTGCCCTTTGAAGAAAAAGAGGATTTTGCGCCTCTGTGTAGAAGATATGGAATAGAACTTATTTCTCTTATCGCGCCTACTTCAAATCAGCGCATTTCAATGATTGCAAAAGAAGCGGCAGGTTTTGTCTATTGTGTTTCGTCTTTAGGAGTTACAGGGGTGAGAAATGAAATCAGTTCAGATAATATACAAAATATGATAAAGCTTGTCCGAGAGTCTACAAATATCCCTACAGCCGTAGGATTTGGAATTTCAAATGCTAATCAGGCTGCAGAAATGGCCAAGCTTGCTGATGGAATCATTGTAGGTTCTGCTATTGTTAAAATCATCGAAGAACACGGAAGAAATGCAGCTCCTTTAGTTTCGGAATATGTAAAAACAATGAAAGAAGCGATAAATTCGTGAAAACCCTCCTTGTAGGAATAAATGCAAAATATATTCACACAAACCTTGCAATAAGGGATATATTTGGCTATATAAAACAGAACAACAAAGAAGAAGACATACAGATTTACGAAGCAACAATTAATGATGAATTAGACGATATCTTAGAAGATATTATATCTTATCAACCCGACGTAATCGGTTTTTCGTGCTATCTTTGGAATATAGAAAGCGTAATATATTTAGCAGAAAACATCAAAAAAATAAGACCGGAGACAAAAATTGTTTTAGGCGGTCCCGAAGTATCTTATGAGGCAGAAAATCTACTGGAAAGGAATCCCTTTGTAGATTATGTAATTTTGGGAGAGGGAGAGGAAAGATTTTTTAAATTGCTGCTGCATTTAAAAAGCGGAGCTCTTCTTGATACAATCGATGGTTTGGCATATAAAAAATGGAACGATATTTTAATACAGTCCCCAAAGTCATATGTAAACTTGAATAAAATTCCATTTCCATACATTAACGAGAACGAGAATTTAGAGAACAAGTTAGTATACTACGAAACATCGCGAGGATGCCCTTTTAGATGTGCCTTTTGCTTGTCATCTCTTGAAACTGCCGTAAGAGAAGCCGATCTTGACAAAGTAGAGCAAGACTTTATGCGTTTTTTGAGAATGGGAGTAAGGATAGTTAAGTTGGTAGACAGATCCTTTAACTGCAATCTGCCGCGAGCGCTGAGACTTCTTGAAATCATTCGCAGCCTGCCGCAGGATATGATATTTCACTGCGAAATAAATCCGGAGTTGGTAAATGAGGAGTTTATTGAAGCTTTACAGGGCATTGAAGACAGGCTGCAGTTTGAAGTAGGTATTCAAAGCACAAATCCTGAAACATTAAAAGAAATATCAAGGACTCCTAATACAAAAAAATCCCTTGACGGAATAAAGCGCCTCAAATCAGCCGGCATAAAACTTCATGTAGACTTAATCGCCGGTCTCCCGCACGAAAACTTTAAAAGCTTTGGCAATTCTTTTAATGAAGTGTACAATCTTCATACCGATGAAATACAGCTTGGATTTTTGAAGCTTTTAAAAGGAACAAAACTTAGGACAGATGCACATAAATATGGTATTATATATCGTTCAAAACCCCCTTATGAAATTTTATACAACAATGACATAACATATGAAGAGCTTTGCATATTAAAGGGAATTGCACGCCTCTTAGACAAATATTACAATACAGGCCGATTCTACCATTCTCTTATCTACCTAGAAGAGAAATTTAAATGCTCCTTTGAGCTTTACAAGGCATTTTATGATTATTGTAAAAGAGAAGGTCTTTTTAAAACCAGGCATTCTTTAAAAGACCGATATGACATATTATATTATTTTGCAGAAAGTTTAGGAACAGATATCGTGAATTTTGACATTTTTAAAGACATCCTTAAATTTGATTTTCTACTGACAAATGGTAAGGCTGCTATGCCTAGATGTATTGAGGCTTGCGAAGATCGAGAATTTTTAACAATAGCCAAGAAATACATTTGCAACAATAAATGGCTTAAGGAAAATCTTCCTCAAGCCATAGGATTCTCAAATCATGAACTTTCTAGATATCTTGCTTATGGGCTTTTTAACTATGACATCCCTTATAACTATAATGTAAAAAAGAAAAAGGGAGTTGTCTTCTTGCAGAAAAATAACAAAAACTATTACGCTGATTTTGAGGTCTAAGCCAGCATTATTCTGTCTTCTGCAAATTTCTCGCCCTGGACTTGTTCAAACTTACTAAGCAGCCGTGGGATAGTCATTGAAGCCTTTTCTTCACCACTAATATCTAAGACGATTTGACCATTGTGCATCATTATAAGTCTATTTCCCATTTTGATTGCATGCTCCAGATTGTGGGTGACCATAATTGTCGTTAACTTGTTTTTTTGTACGATTTCCTCTGTCAGGCTGTTTACCAATACAGCTGTTTTTGGATCCAGTGCAGCAGTATGCTCATCTAAAAGCAGCAACTTAGGCTTTTTCATCGTAGCCATAATCAAAGTCAAAACTTGACGCTGACCACCGGAGAGAAGCTTTACCTTTGTAGAAAGACGATTTTCAAGACCCAGATTAATGTTTTCAAGATACTCCTTAAATATATTTCTTCGCTGAGCATCCAATCCTCGGCGAAGCATCATATTGTTTGGACGAGCATACGCTATTGATAAATTCTCTTCGATAGTCATGGATGGGGCAGTGCCAAGCATTGGATCCTGAAAAACCCGACCTATAAATGCAGCTCTTTTGAATTCCGGCAGATTTGTTATATCCTTGCCATCAAGGTATATCTTTCCACTGTCCGGAAAATAAACACCTGCAATGATATTCAGTAGCGTCGATTTTCCTGCGCCATTACTTCCGATAACGGTTATAAAGTCGCCATCACTAACTTCAAGAGACAAATCATTTAAAACTCTATTTTCGTTAGGGGTATTGCGGTAGAATATTTTTTGTATATGCTCAAGAATCACCATAGGAATCACACCTTTGCACGCGAAGTTTTATTGACTGCCTTATTTGAGGGGCTGTAAGGGCTATAATTACAACGATTGCCGTAAAAAGCTTTAAATCAGAAGCCTGCGCCAATCGGAAGGAAAGAACCAGCGAAATGCTAAATCGATATAAGAATGAGCCGAAAAGCACTCCTAACGTACTGATAAATACACTTCCTTCTCCGAAAAGCGTGGTGCCTATTATAACTGAAGCAAGGCCGGCTACAATCGTCCCAACTCCCATACCGGCATCAGCAAAACCCAAATATTGAGCAACCAATGAACCGGACAAGGCCACAAGACTATTGGAAATTACAAGTCCTATAGTTTTTGCCATATCAGTATTTACTCCCTGGCTTCGTATCATCTGTGGATTGTCACCGGTTGCTCTTAGCGCAAAGCCCATCTGTGTTTCTAAAAAGGTGTCAATTATAAACTTTATAAGCAAAGCAAAAACAATAAAGAATGCAAGATAAATAAATTTCATTGGAAATGACGGCCAAACTCGGCTTATAAAAGATTCTGCCATAGAATAGATAGTAGGCTGATTTAGCAGAGGAGTGTTCGGCCTGCCCATTATCCTAAGGTTTATTGAATAAAGCGATGTCATGGTCAAAATACCTGACAAAAGGTCACTGATACCGGCTTTCGTGTTTAAAAATCCTGTTACATAACCGGCCAAGGCGCCTCCTAAGATTGCGCCAAAAGTTCCTACTACCGGGTTATATCCGCTTACGATAAGGGCTGCTGTGATGGAAGCCCCAAGAGGAAAACTTCCATCTACAGTCAAGTCGGAAAACTTTAGAATCTTAAAGGTCATATATACACCGATTGCCATGATTCCGTAGACTAAACCTTGCTCTAAAGAAGTCAGGAATAAGTTTTGCAACATTTATGGACACCTCAATTATTTTTCTAATATCTCATCTGCCCTAGACAATACTTCTTGAGGGATAGTAATCCCAAGAGCTTCTGCTGATTTCTTATTTATAATAAGCTTTAAATCTTTTGAGCTTTCTACCGGCATCTCTGCAGGATTTTCGCCATTTAAAACCCTGGCAGCCATTTGGCCGGTTTGTTTACCCAGAAGATAATAATCTATTCCAATAGTGGCTAAGGCTCCACCTTCTACTTCACCACGCTCGGCTCCTATAACAGGTATTTTTGCCTCATTGGCAACTTTTACAATGTTGCTTATCGCGGAAGCTACGGTGTTATCTGTGGGAGTATAAATTGCATCTACTTTGCTAACTAATGACTGGACTGCTTGATTTATTTCGCTGGTATTGGCAACTGTTGCTTCAAATATGGTAAGATCAAGTTCTTTTGCGGCTTCTTTTGCTATGTTTACCTGAACAACAGAATTGGGCTCTGCGGCATTGTAAATTATACCCACATTTTTAGCCGAAGGAATTATTTCCTTTAACAACTTTAATTGGTCTTTTACTGGATTCATATCAGTAGTGCCCGTAACATTTGTGCCGGGTTTTTCCATGCTCTTAACCAGACCTGCATCTACCGGATCGGTAACAGCAGTTACAAGAATAGAAATGTCTTTTGTGGCATTTACAGCGGCTTGGGCTGATGGAGTTGCGATAGCTAGAATAAGGTCTACTTTTTCATTGATAAGCTTATTGGCTATTGCCTGCGTTGTTGAAAAATCTGCCTGAGCATTTTCGACAATAATTTCAATATTTTTGCCTTCTTCAAATCCTGCTTCTTTAAGACCGTCTACAAAGCCTTCACGAGCTGAATCGAGTGCAGGGTGTTCGACAAACTGTGATATTCCAATTTTGTAGACTTTGCCTGTGCCGCCGGCGCTTGTATCTTCACTGTTTGATGTATCAGAGGTTGATTCTTGAGACGCTGGACCGCTGCCACATCCTGTTTGGATAAGAGCTAGCGCGAGAATTAAAATCATTATTACTATAGATGTTATAAAAGTTTTTTTCATTTTGAATGCCCCCTTTTGTTTAGCTTGCAGGACAGAAGCAAGTAGCATACTTGCAAAGCTGAACAGGAGTAAAAAGTATGCAAAAAAGCACTCGGCAAGAGTGCTTGATGTAACTCTACGTTTTCTCCTACCGTCCTACCATGCTACAAGTTAATTCAATTTATTTGGCTAAAGTATATAATTATTAGGTCAGTTTGTCAATAGTGAATTCTAACAGTAATTTATGAATATTTAGATTTCACCTTCACTCCGAGGCAGTGTGCGGTGCCCAAGGCCTATGACCACTTCATTGAAGCTTAAGAATCCTATAGCAAAAAACATTGCTACACTTATATGTTCTCCATACCTGGCAATTCCGATTTTACCTCCCACATTAAAGCCTACAGCTTTTTGCAAAACCTGAGAAAGGGCTTCCCGTGTAGCTCCTATAAGGGCTCCTTCTAATACATGAACGTTTTCCTTTATGACACCTTCTCGTTTTGCGGCGACCAAAGATCTTTCTATAATTTTTTCGATAGAATCTATTAAATTACCGCCAAAATCTACTGCACAAACCTTAACATTCATATCACGGAATGTCTTTTTGAGCTCAGCTTCTTCTGCGCGGGTTGAAATTGCCATTTTTATTGCAATTTTTGCCACATCAGTACTTTCCAAGATAAAGCCCCCTTATATAAGATATTCAGACGCGAATTCTTCTTTAGTATATCACAGAATATACGGTTTTTCTATATTACTGAATTTTATACGAAATGTATCATTTCCGGACAAAAAATACATATAAAATTTTTTATTACAAAGAAGGATTTACTAAAGTATTATAGAATAATATAATATAGATAGCGGAGCGGATTGCAAGGAAAAATTAAGGGTAAAGTCATTTAAGCGGGGGGGTTTATATTGCCATATACCTTATGCCCGTATTGCAATAAAAAATCATATTCTGCAGCAGAACTAAGAACGTGGATTTGCCCATATTGCAATAAAACCGTGAAGAAAGAAGAAGGAAATAGGGAAATCGTAAAGAGCGAGCAGGCAAAATAGCCTGCTCGCTTTAAATCATTGGTTTTAGCCTACTGAGAGTGCAGCAAGCCACCCTGCCTATGCGGGTGTGATGGATTTAGATCAGTTTCTTAAAGTTTTTGTCAATTCCAAGGATATAACTTGCAATATTAAAAGAATGATCCCCTACGCGCTCCAAATTATTTATTATATCCAAATAGATAACGCCTGAACTTGGCACGCATGCCCCACTGCTTAAACGCTTAATGTGACTTAATCGCAGCTCTTTTTCCATTGCGTCAATTTCTTCTTCTCTGGCTATTACGGTTTTTGCAGAAGATTTATCCCAAGCTAAAAATGCATTTATTGCAATAGAAAAGGTTTCTGTAACTTTTTCAGACATTTTTATTAGTTCAACTATAGCTTCTTCACTAAGAACTAAACGATGCTCATTTTTAAATTCCGCAAGCTCCAACACATTCATTGCATGATCGCCGACTCGCTCCATATCATTTACCGCATTTATCAGATCTGTTATTGAACCTTCTCCGGTTTCCGGCAAAGAAGAGCGTGAAAGCAGAGCTAAATATCTTGTAATTTCTCTTGCAAGCTCATTTATTACTTCTTCCTTTTCCTTTGCTATTTTACCCTTTTTCTCATCGTAATTTACAAAAGTATCCAATGAATCTTTTAATGTCTCTAAAGCCAGATTTCCCATCCGACCTATTTCTTTTTTTGCTTGCTCAAGAGCCAAAACAGGTGTTTCTATTAGCCGATCATCTATATACTTTACGCCGTGTTCGATAACTACTGCTTCACCTGGCACAAGATGTAAGATTAATCTTATAATTAAAAACGTAAAAGGAAACTGAATAATAGTATTTGTCAAATTAAAAATAGTATGTGCATTAGCTATCTGTCGGACCGGGTCAAGAGAGGTCATAGCTACAATTTTTTCAACAATCGGTAGGATCATCAAAAATAATGCGCTTCCGATTATATTAAACAGCAAGTGAAAAATTGCAGCTCTTTTTGCCGTAACATTTGCTCCGATACTTGCCAGAAGTGCTGTGACACATGTTCCTATGTTATCTCCAAATAATATAGGAAGAGCTGAGGAAATAGTTAATATGCCTTGACTTGCCAAGGCCTGAAGAATACCTATCGTAGCACTGCTGCTTTGAATTATACTTGTTGTAAGGAAACCGACTACCACGCCTAGAATTGGATTTTTGCTAAAAGTTGCGATAAAGTCAACGAATTGTGGGACATCGGCAAGGGGCTTTAATGCGATTTCCATTGTCTGCATTCCATAAAATAAAAGCCCGAAGCCTAATACCACTTGTCCTATGTATTTTTGAGATTTAGTTTTACCTAAAAATAATATTATCGTTCCGATTCCTATAGAAGGCAAGGCAATGTTTGTAAGCTTAAAAGCAATTAGTTGAGCTGTCATAGTAGTTCCGATGTTAGCTCCCATTATTACACCGACTGCCTGAGAAAGGTCTATTATTCCTGCATTTACTAAACCAACTACCATAACTGTTGTAGCACTGCTGCTTTGTATTATGGCGGTAACAAACGCTCCCACAATTACCCCTAAAAAGCGGTTCCTAGTCAGCAATTCCAATAAACCCTTCAAACGATCTCCTGCTGACATTTCAAGTCCTTCGCCCATAATTTTCATTCCATATAAAAATAGGCCCAAACCGCCAAATAAAGTTAAAAATGAGTTTAATGTCAAGGCAGCACCTCCTTACTGATGAAATAAGTTTTGTTATTCACAAGTGCTTTTTAATTTTATCATGAGTCAAATATAAAAACAATCTTCAGGCACGCGCATTTAGTCTTTGTTCAAAGCTCTGTAAATCTCTGTATATTGACGGTTCTTAGTGCAAAACCTATAATAGGGTTAAGGCATAAATCATGCAATTAAAAAAATCTTCTAATGTATTTGTGCGGATCAGGGAGGAAAACAGGTGCACGATATTAAGATATTAGTAGTTGATGACGAAAAACGCATTGTAGACTTGGTAAAAAAATATTTAGAAAGAGAGGGTTTCTCGGTAGATGAGGCATTTAACGGTCAGCAGGCTTTGGACAAGATATCGAGCTCATCCTATGATCTGATTATTTTAGATCTTATGCTTCCTATAGTAGACGGCTGGACAGTTTGCAAAGACATAAGGCAAAAATATGATACGCCGATAATAATGCTGACAGCCCGGGGAGAAGAATTTGATAAAGTTTTAGGCTTTGAACTTGGGGCGGATGATTATGTAGTAAAACCCTTTAGCCCTAGAGAACTTACAGCTAGGGTAAAAGCTCTGCTCAGGCGCATAGTTTCTAAGGAAGATGAGGAAAGTGAGATACTCGCATTTCCTGAGCTGATGATAGATCCGATATCTAGGGTTGTAAAGGTCAATAATAAAGAAGTGGCTCTTACTCCTAAAGAATTTGATCTTCTCTACTTTTTAGCTAAAAACAAGGGAAAGGTGTTTAGCAGAGAGAAACTTCTAAAGGAAGTTTGGGGATACGATTTTTATGGCAGCCTTCGGACAATAGATACACATATAAAGCAGCTTAGAGAAAAATTAGGGCGAAGTAAGGCTGCTTCCTATATAAGCACTATTTGGGGAATCGGCTATAAATTCGAGGTGGAAAAGTGATTCCGAGGAAAAGCATTGTTACGAAACTGTGGATTTATATGACGGTTCTTACAGTCGTCGCTCTTCTAATCTCTGGCTTAGTACTTTCAAACATATTTGAAGATTTTTATTTTAATATGCGAAAGAACGAGATGATAAACGAGGGGCAGCAGCTTATATCTTTAATTCTAGGAGGTATAAATCCTTCAGAACTGCTTGACATAAGTAAATTTATAAATGCATATTCGGTGATAATTGACAGACAAGGGCTAATCCAGGCAAGCTCAAATGTTCTAAAATTTGAGGGTGTAGCTATTGGACCTAAAGAGCTTAGGGAGGTGCTCAATGGCAACATTGTTGTAAGCAAAAGTTTTGTATCTCAGTTTGATGCAAATATGCTTACAGTAGCGCTGCCCATTAGAACTGAAGGCAATGTAATTGGAGGCGTAATACTATTTTCCCCTATGTCTTCTATCGAAAGCACTATTTGGCAAATTAGATATTTGGTACTTTCGGTAGCAGGGGCATCAGTCTTAGTTTTGACGGCCTTAAGCCTTGTACTATCAAAGACTATTTCCAAACCTCTCATCCAAATGAAAAAAGTCGCAGAAGAAATAGCAAGAGGCGAATTCGGCACTAAAGTTAAGGTAAAATCTCAGGATGAAGTGGGGACATTAGCAAATGCGATAAACTATATGTCCGAGGCTTTAAATAAAAATATCAATATGCTTGATCAAGAAAAAAGGCAGCTTCAGAATATATTGCTCAGCATGACTGATGGTGTTATTACTTTCGATGCCGAAAATCGTGTTATAATGGCAAACCCCCAAGCTGTTGAGATGATACCTGATTTGAAGCAAAATGGTGAATTAAAAGTGCCAAAAATAATCGAGCCGATTGTAAAAAAAGCCATGAAATGCAGTGAATTTATCAGTGAAGAGCTAGAGATAGATGGAAAGGTTGTAGCGGTAAAAATGACTCCTTTGTTAAGTGATGATGGTGTGCTGCAAGGGGTTTTGGCTGTACTGCAAGATATCACGCGAGAGAGAAAGCAAGAGGACTTAAGAAAGGAGTTTTTAAGTGATGTTTCCCATGAACTCAGGACACCGTTAACTTACTTGCAAGGCTATACAGAAGCATTAATTGACGGGATTGTCAAAGATTCTGATGAACATGACCGATATCTTAATATTATACTTGAAGAAACTTTGAGGCTGCGCCGCTTAGTTGATGAACTATTGGAGCTTTCGCACATGGAGGCAGGCCACTTAAATATACAAAAAGATTACGTTTCAATAAAAGAATTAGTTGAACAAGTTTGCAAAAAATTCCTTCCTATCTGTGAGGAAAAGAATATTAACTTGAAAATAGAAATAGAAAATATACCGCCGATTTTAATTGATGAAGATAAAATAGAGCAGGTAATGATAAATCTTATTGATAATGCTATAAGGTATTCGCCCAGCGGTCAAGATGTGCTGATTAAGGCAGGAGCCGATGAAACAGGAGTTACAATTTCTGTCAGAGATAGCGGAAGCGGTATACCGGACTCCGAACTGCCTTTTATCTGGGAAAGGTTTTACAAAGTTGACAAATCCAGAGCGAGGAAAGATAGCGGCACAGGGTTAGGACTTGCTATTGCAAAAAGAATAATTGAGCTTCACAATGGAAAAATATGGGTAAAAAATTGTGCGGAAGGAGGTACTGAATTTTCCTTTTTTATACCTTGGGACACATAACTAATTTTATTAAGAGGTGATGTGATTGCAAAAAACAAAGCAAGAAGTTAAAGAGTTTTTGAAGCAATATTCTATGAGCTATGAAGAAATAGACATAGAAGAGAATTGTAAACTGTTTGTAGAAGAAATGGAAAAAGGTCTTAAAGGAGAGGCTAGCTCCCTCCAGATGATACCCACGTACATAAGTCTTGGGGAAAAGGTGCCTTTTAATGAACCCGTTATAGTCTTAGATGCCGGTGGGACTAATTTTAGAGTTGCGGGATGCTATTTTGATGAAGAAAAAGGACCGATTATCGAAAATTATAAGTCCTATCCTATGCCCGGCGTTGAACGAGAAACATCTAAAAAAGAATTCTTTGAGACAATTGTAAATTTCATGAAGCCATTGCTTGATTACAGTAAAAAAATAGGATTTTGCTTTTCATATCCTACTGAGGCTCTTCCTAACAAAGACGGGAAGGTTCTACAATTCAGCAAAGAAATAAAACTCAGCGAGCTCATAGGAGAGGCAGTGGGCGAAGGCTTGTTAAAAGCCTTAAAAGATGCGGGGTTTTCCGATGATAAAGAAATAGTTGTTTTAAACGATACAGTTGCTACACTCCTTGGAGGCAAAGCTACATACCCGGACCGATTGTTTTCGAGTTATGTAGGTTTCATCTTGGGCACCGGAACAAATACGTGCTATGTGGAACAGAATAAAAACATAAAAAAGCTTCCGGATATTCAAAATAAATTAGGTTCTATGATAATAAATATTGAGTCCGGCGGGTACGCAAAGGCCCCACAAGGCGTAATTGACAAAGAGTTCGATCTTCAGACAGCAAATCCCGGCTCTTATACTTTCGAAAAAATGATTTCCGGAAGATATCAAGGAGGCTTGATTTCTGCTGTAGTGAAAAAAGCTGCAGAAGATAAGCTTGTTACAAAAGAATTTTCCGACAGATTTGACAAAATTGGCGAAATTACAGCGGTGGATATTAATGATTTCTTGTACTACCCCTATTCAAAAAGCTTACTTTCCACTTGCTGCCTTGAAGATAGCAACGATGCCATAGTTTTATATCATTTAATCGATACAATTATTGAAAGAGCCGCAAAACTCACTGCTATAAATCTTTCAGCAATTTTATCTAAAACCGGCGATGGAACAAATCCGTGCAAACCTGTTTGCATAACTTGCGAAGGTTCTACCTTCTATAAATCAAAATTATTTAAAGATAAACTCGTTTACTACATGAAAGATTATCTAAATGACAAAAAGGATATGTATTTTGAATTTGTGCGAGCTGATAATTCAACGCTTATAGGAGCAGCTATTGCAGGTTTGATGAATTAACTAAAAACTCTGTGCTAAAAAATTTTTTAGCACAGAGTTTTAGATCAAATTTCTTTTATCACTGTTTCCAGTGGATAATAGGGGAGATTATGGGCGTTTGCAACTGCCTCATATGTGATTTTTCCATTTAAGACATTTACACCTTTTGCAAGAGCAGGATCTTCTAAAACAGCCTGTTTCCACCCTTTGTCGGCTATCTTTAAAAGATAAGGCAAGGTAGCATTGGTCAAGGCAAGAGTTGATGTGCGCGGTACTGCGCCGGGAATATTTGAAACCGCATAGTGAATTACACCGTGTTTTACAAATACCGGGTCAGCATGGGTTGTTGGATGATCTATGGTTTCAACACAACCTCCCTGATCTATGGCAACATCTACAATGACACTGCCGGGCTGCATGTTTTTGACCATGTCTTCAGTTATAAGCTTGGGTGCTTTAGCGCCGGGAATCAGAACCGATCCTACTACAAGATCTGCGGTCTTTAGCGCCTCAGTTATATTTAAACGATTTGAATATAGTGTTTCAAGTCTACCCATGAAAAGATCATCAAGGTATCTTAGCCTGTCCACATTTACATCTATTACTGTAACATGAGCGCCAAGACCCATTGCTCTTCTAATAGCACCTGTGCCCACAGTTCCTGCTCCAACCACAACTACTGAACCGGGAGTAACTCCCGGGACACCTTCTAAAAGAATTCCCTTGCCTCCTCGAGTTTTTTCAAGATATATCGCACCTTCCTGAATGGCCATGCGGCCTGCAATTTCGCTCATGGGTGTTAACAAAGGAAGACTTCTATCACTGCGCTGAACCGTTTCATAGGCTATTGCAGTAACTCCTGAATCGACAATAACTTTAGTTAGCGCTTCGTCGGCTGCAAGATGCAAATAACCGAAGAACACCAATCCGGGTCTTAAGTATTTATACTCCGACTCGTGGGGCTCTTTAACCTTTATCACTAGCTCACTTTTCTCCCACACAGTTGAGGCACTGTCAATTACTGTTGCCCCTGCAGCCTCATAACTTTCGTCAGAAAAACCAGACCCCAGACCTGCCCCTTTCTCAATTAGCACTTGATGGCCACTGGATATAAGGGCGTCTGTGCCTGCTGGTGTAATAGCCACTCGATTTTCTTGTTCTTTTAATTCTTTAACGACACCGATGATCATTTTTTTGCCTCCTCGAAAATTACAAACATTAAGCTTTAAGCAACATTTATGCATATTGAAAGTATATCAAAAAAATAATTGCTGCACCAGTAAGATTTAAAAAAAATTAAGGCAGGGGATACCTGCCAAAAAAGGGGGTTAATAATTAAGATGTATAAAAGGGGATTTAACGATCAAGTTTATTTTACCAGAAAAATTACAGCAGAAATTTGTGCAAAATGTGATGTTTTTGTGATAATGCGGTATAACGGAAGTGGAAACATCTTGCCAAGTTTGATATAATTCATGTGAATAAACTTTAGAGGGAAGCCAAATGGAGAATAATGATAATAATGTAAGCAAAGAAATTGATGTTTGTGAAGTGTTTAGTATTGAAGAAGATAAAGTCAGGAAACTTGCAGGTACTATTCCTGATATGGTGGATTTGGCAGATTTATTTAAAGTCCTAGCGGATGAAACCAGGGTAAAGATTGTATACTTGCTTTCAAAGGATGAATTATGTGTGTGCGATATAGCAACTCTTTTAAACTCCACAGTTTCAAATGTATCGCATCATTTGAGAGTGCTTAGAACAGCTCACCTGGTAAAATTCCGCAAAGAAGGTAAACAAGTATTTTATACATTAGATGACGAACATGTGGTTCATATTATAAAAGAAGGATTTGAACATGTAAACCATATTCATCGGGAAAAATAAAAGAGTTGCAGCAGGAGGAATAATTTATGTTTAATCCGGAGAAAATTGCAGAGTTTCCAGAAAAACCCGGTGTTTACATTATGAAAGATAAACGAGGAAGAATTATTTATATAGGCAAGGCTGTGTCTTTAAAAAACAGAGTAAGGTCTTACTTTCAGTCACCAAAAAACCTACCTGTGAAAGTTGCCTCAATGGTTCCGAAAATCGAAAATATTGAATATATAGTAACGGATTCAGAAGTTGAAGCACTTATCTTAGAATGTAATTTAATCAAGTTTAACAGACCGAAATATAATATTTTGTTAAGAGATGATAAGCAGTATCCTTATATCAAAATCGCAACTAGTCAACCTTTTCCGCGCCTGGAAGTTGTAAGAAGGGTAAAAAAAGATGGTGCTCGCTATTTTGGACCTTATGCCGATGTTGGAGCAATGAGGGAAGCTATAGATGTAATAAATAAAGTATTCCCTATTCGCAGCTGCAAAAAAGATTTAAGTCAGGTACCGCTAAAAGAAAGACCCTGCCTTAATTATTATATAAAACGCTGCCTTGCGCCGTGCCAGGGTTCGGTGGAACAAGAAGAATATGATGAAATGATAAAAAATATCATTATGTTTTTAGAAGGCAAGCAAGAAACTCTTATTAAACAATTAAGAGAAAAAATGGAAGAAGAAGCCGCAAAATTAGATTTTGAAAAAGCCGCAATACTTAGAGACCAAATATCAGCATTACAGAAAGTTCTTGAAGAACAAAAGATCGTATCTACTGACATGACTGACCAGGATATTATTGCAATGGCAAGAGGCATAGATACAGTATGTATTCAGGTATTTTTTGTAAGAGAAGGAAAACTCGTGGAACGAGAGCCATTTATCCTTAGCAATACCAAAGGGGCAGAGCGCAAGGAAGTTCTTACCGCTTTTGTAAAGCAGTTCTATAATAATACAAATTTTATCCCTAAGGAAATTATAATCGAAGAAGAAATTGAAGATAAGACTACAATACAAGAATGGCTTTATGGGAAAAAGGGTTCTAAAGTGTATATATCAATTCCTAAAAGAGGAGAAAAGAAAAAACTAGCTGAAATGGTAGCGGAAAATGCACGAATATACTTAGAACAAATTGAAAATAAAGATGAACGAGAGAAACTTAAAAACATGCAAGCACTTGAAGAACTGCAAAAATATCTTGGTTTAAAAGATATACCTCATAGAATCGAAGCATTTGATATCTCAAATACACAAGGGACAGAATCAGTAGCATCAATGGTGGTTTTTGAAGAAGGACAGCCTAAAAAAGAAGATTACAGGAAATTTAAAATCAAGACAGTCGAAGGGCCAAATGATTTTGAAAGCATGAGAGAAGTTATTTTTAGGCGTTTTAAAAGAGCGATTTTAGGCGATGAAAAATTTAACAATCTACCAGACCTATTGCTGATTGACGGAGGAAAAGGACAATTAAGGTATGCGCGAGAAGCTCTGAGGGAGCTAGGATTAGAGTCCATATTTACAATAGGACTTGCAAAAGAGTTTGAACATATTTTTGTAGAAGGAAAAGAAGAACCCATAGTATTGCCGGAAGACTCGGAAGCTCTTTATTTAGTTCAGCGAGTGCGAGATGAAGCTCATCGCTTTGCAATAACTTTTCATAGAAGTTTGCGCAGCAAAAGAAATTTAAAATCTGCTTTGGATGATATTCCGGGTATAGGAAAAGCCCGTCGATTAGCACTCCTTAAGACTTTTGGCAGTCTTGAGGGCATCAGACAGGCTTCTGTTGAAGAACTTGCCGGCGCACCAGGAATGAACAAAAAAGCTGCTCAGGCGGTCTATGACCATTTTCATTGATTAAGGCATATCCCTGCAGTAATTGCTCCAATAAATTGGCCATCTTTTAAAATTGGTGTTGCAACATTAATTGTTGGTTTTCCTGTAAGGGCTGAAATATACATTTTTGAGGTAAAATCCTGTCCATTTTTCGTAGATTTAAACCAGTCTCTAAAAGAAAAATCAGTTACTTCGGAAGGATTAGAGTTTGCTATACTTTTTCCGTGTTCATCTACGGTTATTATACCGGTAATGCCCGGAAATTCCTTCTTCAATTCATTAAAGATCCTCATATGTTCTTCTTTTTTCATTGAAAGCATCTCATTTGATTTTGCGTGTTTTTTAAGTGCATTAAGCAGTTTTAATTTTACTTCTTGCGATACATCATATTCCTTATTCTTTAACACTTTGCCAACATAGCCTGATATTTCGGATGAAACTTTCAAAAGACTCTCCGTAGAATTATTTATATTGTTCATTACAGCAGCTTGCTCCTCAGAAACTGCTGCAGTTTCCTGGAAAGCGGCAGAAATGTTTTCTGTAAGTGAGGAAAAATCCACAATTAAATTTTTGATATTTTCTGTAGCGGTAGCCTGATCTTTTGTGAGTTTGCTTATATGGTCCATTGATTTTAGCGTATTTTCGATTATTGTCGAAGTGGCTTGTAAAGAATTTTTTGTAGTATTTGCCTGTTCGGCCTCTTTTTTTATTTTATCAAAACTCGATACAATTTCCTCTGACAATTCAAGGATATTATTACTAATATTTTCAATATTTTCTCTGATTTCGCCGGCGGCGGATTGAGCGTTTATGGAGAGTTTTCGGATTTCATCAGCTACTACTGCAAACTGTTTGCCTGCATTGCCTGCTCTTGCAGCTTCGATTGCTGCATTTAAGGAAAGTAGGTTTGTTTGTTTTGCAATACTTTCAACGGAACCTATAATACCGCCTATTTTGTCTGCCTCTTGCTTTAAAAATTGGACTTTTTGGGCGGTGGCATTATTTTCTTCCGATGTGAGTTTAACTGAATTCACAAGGTTTTCAATTAGCTTAGATGTTTCGTTTAAAGATTTTTGAACTTCCTTATTCCCCAAGACTACATTGTCGGTTTCCTTAGCTATGCGATTAGAAAACTCGCTTAGATTTGCAACTTCATTTACGGCATTGGTGCATGCCTTTACTTGCTCTTCGGCTCTTTGAGCTATATGGCTAATAGTCTCTGCGACTTCTTGAGAAGCCTTGGCCGAAGTTTCAGTTTCTGAAGAAAATTTCTTGCATAATTCCTGCAACTGTTCTGAAGCTATAGAAAGTTCACCTGTAAGATGCCTCGTGTTTTGAGTGACGCCGGCAATTTCTTTGCAGAGCTTACCAAGAGCGCCGCCTTTTGCGATGTCGTCGAAATTTTGCCATAAGAGCCCTTCGTTAAATTGCTGAAGCCGTTTAATAATTGCTTCAATCTTATCATTTTCTCTTTTTTTACCAACGAGATATACAACCAAGAAAATTATGATAACTACTGCTAAAGCATAAATCATGTAAGTCCCCTTTAGTCCGTCTGAAAGTTGCAAAAGTAGTTCCCTCCTAAATTTCAAGATATGTGTTTCTTATCAAAAATCGATTTAATAGATTCTAAAGCTGTTTCGATATCGCTTCTGGCAATTCCATAATGAGTTACAAACCTTACAGTAGTTCCTCCTCCTCCGTTTATTTTAATTCCTTTTTCATAAAGTTTCGAAGAAAATTCATCAGCAGACATGTTCAGATTTGCTATATCACAAACTATGATATTTGTTTGAACCGTTTCCATGTCTATTTTAATTCCGGGAATATTACAAAGTCCCTCCGCAAGAAGTCTTGCATTTTCATGATCCTCGTTTAGCCTAGAAGGCATCTTTTCTAATGCTATGATACCTGCAGCTGCTAAAAATCCCGACTGCCGCATTCCTCCGCCGAGCATTTTCCTAAATTTCCGGGCTTTTGCTATAAAACTTTTTGTCCCTACTACTACAGAACCTACCGGCGCACACAAACCTTTTGAAAGGCAAAACATTACAGAATCTGCATATCTTGCAATTTGATTTACCGGTATATTCAAATATGTAGCTGCATTAAAAATTCTTGCTCCATCCATGTGTACCGGAATATCGTAATTTTTGGCAAGTTCATATGTATTTTGGAGAATATCCATAGGTATAACAGTTCCGCCTGCCCGGTTATGGGTATTTTCTACACAAATAAGGCTGGTCTTGGGTTGATGTATGTCATCGTTACGTATAGCGGCTTTAATGTCTGAAGGATCCATGGCGCCTTTTGTGCCTCTAATAAGTTTTGCCTGAACTCCTGAAAGCCGGCCTATACCCCCTACTTCATACGTTATTATATGAGACTTTTCTTCTAAAATTATCTCATCTCCGGGATTAGTATGCGTCATTACGCATATCTGATTGCCTTGGGTCCCGCTGGTTACAAACATAGCGGCTTCTTTGCCGAACATTTCAGCTGCCGTCTCTTCTAAATGGTTTACAGTAGGATCCTCGCCGTAAACATCATCTCCTACCTCAGCATTGTACATAGCGTCGCGCATTTCCTGAGTTGGTAAAGTTACTGTATCACTTCTAAGATCAATATAATTCATCAGAGATTCTCCTTAACTTGTTATTTGGTTCAAAATATTAATTCTACATAAAAATGGAAAATCCTTTCTTAATTCAAAAGTAAATAAGAAAAATCGCGAAATCAAGAAGGTTATTTACACATAGAGTCGAATATATTATATAATATAGTTAAGCAATAAATAATAACGAGGAGGCTTGGTAGTGTGAGTGGGAAAACATTTATCAATGAATCAGTTTTTGTGGAAATAGCAAAAGAAGCTATGCGTGAAGTCGAGGAAGTTTACAAACAAGGTAAAAAAGGCGGGTTAGCAGGTTTCACTCAGATGTTCGACAGGTTCACGCCACAAATATCAGTAAAGAAAACAGATCCTAGCGAACTGGAAGAAGGACCCGGCAGTGTTTCTTTTGAAGTAAGATTTTCTGTTATGTACGGCGTTAAAATTCCTGAAGTGGCAGAAAAGACAAGACAGAAGATTATCAGCGAAGTAGAGGCCTTAACAGGATATAAAGTAGAAAAAGTTGACTTAATAGTAGAGAAAATTGTAAGACCTGAGGAAATTCAGCAAGAAAAACCTGAAGAAGGAAAATTAGGAGAGCAAATATAATAAGAATAAAGGAAGAGATGGGAACCGAAAGGTTCCCATCTAAAATTTATCCTAAAGAGTTAAACAATTTTTCATATTTAGCTTGCGCAGCTGATTTTACTTTTCAAGCTTATAAATATTCCAAGACACTTTATCTGTTAAGTTATTTTTATATATTACATTTGCTCCCATAAATATATATCTTAAGCTCTCTTCTTGAGGTATTTTTACCTTTACCCAGAGAGTGTTTTTATTTATTATAGGATGATCTGTAATCACAGATTCCACGATTGAATTCGAAGCCTTTCTTACTTGCCTGAGCTTGCCATTAACTAAGGATAAATCAATCCTTTTTATACCTTTCTCGTAAAATAGCCTTAACTCAAAATTGTAAAGTACCTTATTTGAAATAGGTCCTAAGGATTCTAAACCAAGATACAGATCGTTATTGTATATAAAGGCTGTAAATTTTACTATGTCTGCACTTTTGTGAATCCTTTGGTTTAACAGGCCTCCTCCATTCATAACAATGAGAGGATGAGATATGTTCATTGGTGACAAATTGGGTTTGGAAGTTTCCTTAGGCACGATTATGGGAGCCTTTACTGCAAAAAGCTCATTTTTTCTAACAAATGTCAGCAGAAATGGTGCCGTAACTTTCATTTGTGATTTGTATTGCCTAATTGCCATTTCTTTGTTAAATTCTTCATTTTTATCCAGTGGTAAGCTTTGCCATGATGTATTACTGCTTTTAAGGTCTGAAGGAGGCAATAATGACTCATGCTTGTTTGAAACCATAAACCACGGAGAAGGCCAGTGAGGATAGTGGACGAGAAACATGTGTTCCTTTACCTTTAGATTCAGTGCATTAATGGTATATCGCGTAAAATTGCTTACTCCCCAATGATCAGGATGCATATCGTCTGCCATCGGATAGTATATATCTGTAGGCTTAAATGAAGCCATTATCTCTGCTAGGCAGTTTTCTAAATTTTGCCCTGTATATGCAATTTTAGGCTTGTATACATTACTATATGGAGAATATGCAACTTGCGTTCCACCACTGACTCGTGGCTTTCCATTGTCCCAATAATCGCTCCATAAAAATCTTATGCTCCCATCGGCAAATCCAAGAAATATTAAGTCTTCTTTAGGAAGACCAAGTTTTGCCATTGCCGACATACTTTCTTTTTGACGCTCCAACCCCAATTCATAAAAGTCATGGGGCATAGGGTTTTCGTTATCAGTAAATGCAATTGCAGACATTTTTGAGCTTTCTCCATCAGTTACAATTACGACCTTAATAGGTCTTTTTAAGTTAACAGCTTTTTGAATAATGCCGGCCGTTCCAAGAGATTCATCATCGGGATGAGGTACTATAATAAGGATTCTTTGTCCAGGATCAGTATTTTGTACGATATCAACTTTTGCGGAAGATACTAAGGGTACAGCTTCTGCTTTTGCGATTGGAAGTAATGTCATTACGAATATCAATGATAATATAACTGAATAATTTCTTGATTTTTTGAATATCATCTCAATTGTGTCCCCTGACTATTTATAATTTTGTTGTATAAATTATTATAACAAATTTACAAACCTTGATACATCCATTTTCCCCTTGTTTTAGATGGAATAAAATGTTACACTAAGCATATGAAATATACGGATTTGAACGAGTAGGGATTACCTTGATTACAAAAGGCGACAAAATACTTATTTGTGTTGTATTGCTCTTGTCATTTTTACTACTCGCAGCTTTCCAAATATTTGGTTTTGCAGCAGAGAAAACGTATGCTGTAATCGAGGTAAACGGGAAGCTATTTCAGAAAATCTTGCTTGGTGAAAATGGTTCTAACTTCAAACTGACTGTTCCTGCAGGAAATCATAAGAGTATAGTTGAAGTGGACAAAGATAAAGTACGTATTATATATTCAGACTGCCCTGACCAGGATTGTGTAAGGCAAGGGTGGATTAGCCGTCCTGGCCAAATTATTGTATGCCTTCCAAATAAGATAGTGATTAAAATAGTCAATGGCAATACCGGACATGACAATGATATAGATGGTGTAAGCTTTTGAACAAGTGACACAAATTTTATAAGAGGAATGAACCTGATAATGAAAAAAAGTTACAAGATGGTTTTTCTATCACTGCTTGTAACCATAGGCATAGTACTGCACATTTTTGAAAATATGCTGCCATTACCGTTTCCGATACCAGGTGCAAAGTTAGGCCTTGCAAATATTATATCGCTTTTGGCAATAGTGCTTTATGGTTATAAAGATGGTCTTGTTGTTTGCGTATTGCGATGCATTTTAGGTGCGGCTCTTTCCGGCTCATTTTCTAGTTTACTTTACAGCTTAAGCGGAGGGATTTTAAGCACTATAATTATGGCAGGAGCATACAAATATTTTAAAAATATATTCAGCCTGGTTGGAATAAGTATCCTAGGTGCTGTCACTCATAATTTTGTACAAATTACCGTAGCAGCGATTGTCCTTTCTACTTTTGGACTTTACATTTATCTGCCGTATTTAATGATATTGGGCCTTATTATGGGCCTGTTTACAGGACTTGCAGCTGATTTTGTACGGCGCAGTCTTCCCGCATTTTTTTATTAGAATATTTTATTATGATATAACGATGAAAGGGCAGGTAATAAATGAAAAGAAATCGCTATAATCCCTCGATTCTAATCATTGTTTTACTAGTAGGGCTTCTTGCCGGTGGAGCTTTAGGCCAAGCATTAAACGATACCGTTCCTGTTCTAAACAAGGGGATTCATGTAGGCCTTTCGACCACCAACCTAAACTTAGGCGTTATAAGTATTGTTTTTGGTTTTGATATAGCGCTTAGTTTGGCAGCGGCAATAGGTCTTATTGTTGCAATTATTTTGTATCAACAGATGCAATAAAGGAGTTTAAAGATGTTAAAAAGTTTAATTCTAGCGTCTGCATCTCCCAGGAGGCAGGAGCTATTAAATCAAATAGGCTTAAAATTTATTACAGATCCAAGCGATATAGATGAAGATATGCCGGCTACAGCTGATTTTGGAAATTTAGTAGCAGAGCTTGCTCTTAGGAAAGCCTTGGCTGTCAGTGGAAAATATGAAAACGGGATAATAATAGGTGCTGACACGATAGTAGTTTTAGATAATGAAATCTTCGGTAAACCTGCTGACAGAAGTTGTGCAAGAAAAATGCTGAGTCGCTTAAGTGGCTGCTGGCACAGTGTTTTTACTGGGGTTGCTTTAGTAGATGCAGCTACCAGTCATAGCATAAATCAATTTGAAGAAAGCCAAGTCAAATTTAAAAATCTTACTGAATCAGAAATTCAAAACTACATAGATTCCGGTGAACCTATGGATAAAGCAGGAGCTTATGGCATCCAGGGAAAAGGAGCACTTTTTGTGGAAAAAATTTGCGGCGATTATTACAATATAGTGGGCTTGCCGCTGTTTAGATTAAATAATATGCTCAAATCTTTTGGAATAAATTTACTATAATAGGTTATAATAGGAGGTCAAACCCTTGGGTAATGATGTCATGATAAAGAATTTGCCGCCTGAAGAACGCCCACGGGAACGTTTATTGAAGTATGGGGCTAAAGCGCTAAGTAATGCCGAGCTTTTAGCTGTTTTGATAAGAACAGGAACTCGCCATGAATCCGCACTGGATGTGGCACATAATATATTACAAGGCGATATGGGCAAAAGCGGGCTTGACTATGTTGTTGATGCTAGCGTAGAGGAACTTTCGAAAATAAGAGGAATAGGAAAAGCCAAAGCCATTCAAATAAAAGCAGCAGTTGAACTGGGCAGAAGAATATCTTCTCATAAACGCAAAGAAAAATTTACTATAATGACTGCTCTAGATGTAAAGTATTTACTTATGGAAGAGATGAGATTTCTTGAAAAAGAGCATTTTAGAGCGATATTACTAGATGTAAAAAATCACGTTATATCCGTAGAGGAAATCTCAGTTGGGACTTTAAATTCTTCAATTGTACATCCCAGGGAAGTTTTTAAACCTGCAATAAGAAGGAGCAGCGCTTCTATTCTTTTGGTGCACAATCACCCAAGCGGAGATCCAACACCTAGCAAAGAAGATATTGAAATTACTAAAAGATTGGTAGACGCCGGAATGATTTTAGGCATAAATGTCCTAGATCACATAATAATCGGCAATGATTCTATTTTTAGTTTAAGGGAACGAAATCTAATGTAAAAACTTGAAAGACTATGTTTGTGTAAGAAGGAAAGGGGAAAATGAATGGGTTTTTTTAGCATATTTTCAAATGATCTTGGAATTGATTTAGGTTCGGCAAATACTTTAGTATATGTAAAAGATGCAGGCATTGTTATAAACGAACCTTCTGTAGTTGCAATCCAGCGTGACAGCGGAGCGGTTTTAGCCGTAGGAGAGGAAGCCAAACTAATGATTGGCCGCACGCCCGGTAATATAGCTGCTATAAGACCTATGAGAGATGGGGTTATAGCTGATTTTGACATAACAGAGAATATGTTAAGATACTTTATTTCAAAAGCACTTAAAAGCAGGCACTTCATTAAACCAAGAGTAGTGGTAGGCATACCTTCGGGAGTTACCGAAGTCGAAAAAAGAGCCGTAATCGATGCTACGCTTCAAGCAGGTGCTCGTGAGGCTTATTTGATAGAAGAACCTATGGCGGCTGCAATAGGTACAGGCCTTGAGGTATATGAGCCGGCAGGAAATATGATTGTCGATATAGGAGGGGGCACGACCGAGGTTGCAGTCGTTTCACTTGGGGGCATTGTTACCAGCAGATCTATACGTATAGGCGGCAATGAAATGGATGAAGCTATTTCCTATTATGTCAAAAAAGAGTATAATCTTATGATAGGCGAGCGCACAGCAGAAGAAATTAAAATAGAAATTGGTTCTGCCGTATTAGATAAAGATATAGAGAATATGAGCGTGCGCGGACGCGACTTAGTAACTGGTCTGCCCAAAACGATTTCAATAACTGCAAAAGAAATCAATGGTGCATTAGAAGAAACCGTAAATAGTATTATCGATGCAATTAAGACAACCCTTGAAAAAACTCCACCTGAACTTGCAGCTGATATAATGGACCGGGGGATAGTTATGACCGGCGGCGGTTCTCTGCTTACAGGCCTAGACAAAAAAGTAAATCAAGAAACCGGTATGCCTGTCCATATTGCCGATGAACCGATGAATTGTGTAGTTATGGGAACGGGTAAAGTTTTAGAAGAATTGGATACACTGAAACGCGTATTGATTTCACCTAAAAAAGTAGGTTAAAGGTTGTGGTGTTCTTGCGACACTTGTCTAGTAATCGAAGGTGGCTTATATGGATTTTAGCGTTAATTATGTTAGTTACTATAATTAGCATAACACTGCAGAAGAATGATGTTTTTAGGGCTATAGAAAATCCTATATTGACTTTCCTTAGCCCTATCCAAAAAGCGCTTTCGACAGCCGGATTTAGTATAAAGGAAAAAATCGAATTCATACCGCAAATTTTCCAACTAAAAGAAGAAAATGAAGCTTTAAAGAAGCAGGTAGCAGAATTACAGCGCTATAAGCAAAATCTTCTAGAATATCAACGGGAAAATGAAGACTTGCGAAAACTGCTGGGCCTGAAAGAGAAAAACCTTCAATTTGACCTTGAAACAGCTGAAGTAATAGGGAGAGACTCTGACGATTGGTTTAATATCATACTAATCGACAAAGGAAAAAACCAAGGTATAGAAAAAGACATGGCGGTTATTACAAATGACGGACTGGTTGGCTGCATTATAAGCGCTACTGCAAACACCTCTAAAGTTATGCTTATCACTGATGAGCGAAGTGCTGTAAGCGCTATGCTTCAGAGAACGCGGGATAATGGAATAGTAAGAGGAAGCATAAACGAAGTACAAAAAGGCTATTTGGAAATGGATTTTTTATCTAAGGATGCTAATATAGCAAAAGGCGATATAGTAATTTCTTCCGGCCTTGGGGGGATAATTCCAAAAGGTATTGTTGTAGGTGAGATTGTCGAAGCTCAAAAGGAATCACATCAGCTTACTCAGTACGCCATAATAAAACCTGCCGCAGATTTGCTAAAACTTGAATGGGTTTTTGTTGTTAAAAGCGAAAAGGGGGCTGCCCAATGAGAACTTTAGTGTATGGTTTGCTAATTATTGTTCTTACTGTTATTCAGGCAACCTTTTCAAACTTATTCGGAGCTTATACAAGCGGCCTTAATCTGCCGCTAATTTTTGCTTTTTGTCTTTCGATGGTAAAAAATGAAAGATCGGGTTTTACAGCAGGCTTTATAAGTGGATTTTTACAAGATGCGCTTTTTGGAACTTTTATAGGCATGAATACAATAGCAACTTCAGTGTCGGCTTACATTGTAGGTCTTAGTTCTAAAAACCTCTATAAAGGTAGAGCGGTTATAACTATGATGTTAGTCTTTATAGGCTCTGTCATTTTTAAGTTTATTTTTGTAGTTATTGCTCTTTTTACCGGCCAGTTGACAAGTTCTCCCCAATATATAATGTCGGCAGTTGTTTTGCCGCCTTTCGCGAATATGATCATATCTCCTTTAATTTACTTATTGACTTATAGAATAGAAGACTTTTTTGACTTCTACTTTAATCTAAAATACTAATCTTGAGGGATTTTTATGGACGTAAAAAAACTCCAAAAACGTCTAAATATTATACTTGGCGCCGCTCTAGTAATTTTTTTAGTGCTTTTAATAAGCCTCTCTAATCTTCAAATAATAAAAGGCGATGAATATGAGAAACTTGCGGAAGAAAATAGAATTAGAATTATTCCAATAACGGCACCGCGGGGAATTTTCAGAGACCGGTATGGCAGAGAATTAGTAAATAACCGGCCGAGCTTTACGGTTTCATATATGAGCATAAAAGCTGAGGAGTCTGAACAAGAAGAAGTTTTTAAGACTTTAAGAGAAATTCTGGATATTCCTCTTTATACTGATATATCAAATCAAGAATATACTGTTAGTAAAGATGGCGAAATATTTCTAAGTAAATTGCCGGTGGGAGACGCTGACGGCAATGGAAAAATTGATACCTCGGATATTACAGTGATAGATGGAGAAAATGGAGAAAAAATTCCAATAAATAAAGCAGATTTAAACACAGGAAAGCTCGTAATCGATAAACCTGCCGGAACCCGGCTTCTTGTGTCATACAAATATGACACATTAAAGAACAAGGTTAGGGGTCAAGGCTATAAGCCTGCAAGACTCAAGACAGACGTAGATTTTCAGACTATCGCTGAAATAGAAGAACGCCGCCTTCCCGGAGTAGTTATAGAAGTAGAGCCTTTAAGGAACTATGTTTATGGAAATACAGCATCTCATGTTTTTGGCTATGTAGGAGAGATAAGCCAAGAAGAGTTAGAGGCAGACAAAGACGGTACTTACCGCCCTGGGGATGTAGTAGGTAAAATGGGCTTGGAAAAAGTGCTTGAACCCTATTTAAAAGGCACAGATGGCGGCCAACAAGTAGAAGTCAATGCATCCGGAAAACCGATAAAAGTTCTTGGTGAAAAGGCTCCTGCACCCGGTGACTCCGTAAATTTAACTCTTGATATTAAATTGCAGCAGGTTGCTGAAACTGCCCTAAAAGAGCAGTTGATAAAGCTCCAGACAGACAAATATAAACCATATCCAAATGCCAAAAGAGGGGCGGTAGTAGCACTTAATGTAAAAACAGGTGAAGTCTTAGCTATGGCCAGTGTTCCGGATTTTGATCCAAATATGTTTGCAACAGGAATAAGCCAAAAGGAATGGGAAGAAATATCAAAGAATCCACTTAACCCAATGCTGAACCTTGCCATTAGCGGCACATTCCCACCGGGTTCCGTTTTTAAAATGGTTACTGCTACGGCTGCCTTGGAAGAAAAGGTAACTACCGAAAAAGAATATATTAGAGATACAGGTGTTTACTGGACTATTTTGCCGAAGAAGTGCTGGAAGGCAGGGGGCCATGGTCTCGTAAATATGGAAAAAGCTATTGCCCAATCCTGTAATGTATACTTTTATGAAATGGGCCGCAGAGTGGGAATAGATAACCTTGAAAAATATGCAAAAATGTATGGCCTAGGCAGTCTTACGGGAATAGAACTTCCAAATGAAAAAGCAGGAACTGTCGCAAGCCGTGAATACAAGAAAAAAACCTTTAGCAATCCTCAAGATCAAATATGGTACCCTGCCGAGACGCTAGATGCCGCTATCGGCCAGGGATATCAAAGCTTTACACCTATTCAAATTGCAACCTATATTTCGGCTGTTGCAAATGAAGGCTTTTGGATGAAACCTCATTTAATTAAATCCATAGTTGATTCAAACGGCGACACAGTTCTAGAGAAGAACCCAGAGATCGGCGGTAAAGTTGATGATGTTTCGAAGAAGACTTTTGAAATAATCAAAAAAGGCATGCGCGCAGCTGCACTGCCTGGAGGAACAGCTTCAAGCGTTTTTGCAAAATTTCCTATTTCAGTGGCTGCAAAGACCGGTACTGCTGAATGGGATGTAAGAAAAGACCCTCATGGTTGGTTTGTAGCGTTTGCTCCTTATGAAGACCCTGAAATCGCCGTGGCTGTATTTATTGAACAAGCAGGCTCAGGAGGAACTACCGGTGGACCTGTGGCAAAAGCAATATTTGAGGAATACTTTCATCTTAACGATAAGACTGATACAGCGGAAGACTATCTTGTTCAACCGTAACTGGAATCCCAAGATTCTGTTTATTTGCAATCAAAAGAAGGATTTGTTACATTTTTGAAGAATAAAGTAATTAAAGCGCTGCTATTTGGAGGGATTTGCGTGAAAAACGATCCTGTTGTTATTAAGGGAACAAAAGAAGGCATCAGTATAATACTTGATGACAGTTTGGAATTTGATGATTTACAAAAAGCGCTTTACGAAAAACTCAAAAACAGCCGCAATTTTTTTTCTGGAGGAAATGTGCGAATACAAGCAAAAAATCGGAATTTATCAAATGAGGAGTATGAAAAATTGCAAAAATTGTTTACAGATTTTGGAATGAATTTACAAGAAGCCAGCTCTCCTAAGACCATGATATTTCCAAAACCGAATAAAAGCAGGGTTCTTCTGCTAAAAAAGACCATACGCTCAGGGCAAAAAATTGCTTATAACGGGAGTGTGGTTATTTTAGGGGATGCAAACCCCGGCAGCGAAATTATTGCAGCAGGCGATATTCTAGTTATGGGCACTCTTCGCGGTATGGCTCATGCCGGCGCTGATGGAGATAGCAGCGCTGTTGTAACGGCTTTTCGACTAAAACCGACTCAACTGAGAATAGCAGGTGTTATCGCAAGACCTCCGGAAGAACGGGAAGACGGACCTTTGTTTCCTGAAATAGCACGCTTGAAGAATAATGTTATAGTGATAGAACCGCTGTGATTTTAAATAAATGGGAGGGGCATTAATGGGAGAAGTAATAGTTATTACATCTGGAAAAGGCGGTGTAGGGAAAACCACAACAACCGCAAATTTAGGAACCGGCTTTGCACTGTACAAACAAAAACGAGTTGTGATGTTGGATGCCGATATAGGCTTGAGAAATCTCGATGTAGTCATGGGTTTGGAAAATCGCATAGTATACGATCTTGTTGATGCAGCAAATGGAATATGCCGCACAAAACAAGCATTAATAAAAGATAAACGCTTTGAAAACCTTTATCTTCTTCCCGCAGCGCAGACAAAAGACAAAACAGCAGTAAGCCCTGATCAAATGAAGAAAATATGTGAAGAGCTGAAAGAAGATTTTGATTATGTATTAATTGATTGTCCTGCCGGAATTGAACAAGGTTTTAAAAATGCAATTGCAGGCGCAGACAGAGCAATAATTGTTACAACTCCTGAGGTTTCTGCCGTAAGAGATGCCGACAGAATAGTAGGTTTGCTGGAAGCAGCAGGCTTTGAAGAGCCAAAACTTATAATAAATCGCTTAAGACCTGATATGATAAAACGCGGCGATATGATGGACGTGGACGACATGATAGATGTTCTAGCCATCGATTTACTTGGAGTTGTGCCTGAAGATGAAAAGATAGTAATTTCCACTAATAAAGGCGAACCTGCAGTGGCCGATGAGACATCTAAGGCAGGGCAGGCCTATAGAAATATAGTTCGACGCCTTGAAGGCGAAGATGTGCCGCTAATTACTGAAGAAAAAACCGAAGCAGGATTTTTAGAAAAACTAAGGCAATTTTTTGGCTTAAAGGCTCACACAAAATAAGAGAGGGTGAGTTTTTGATGGATTTTTTCAAATTTTTCAAGAAAACCAGTAGTTCAAGTAAAGATATTGCGAAAGAGCGATTGCAATTGATATTAGTCCATGATCGCGCTAATGCCTCCCCAGAATTTCTTGAAATGATAAAAGGGCAACTCGTAGATATGATCTCAAACTATATGGAAATTGACAAAGAAGGCATAGAAATTAAACTTACAAGCATGGAAAGTGAAGATAATGTGGAAGTTCCGGCTCTGGTTGCAAATATTCCCATAAAAAAAGTGAAACACTCATCCAAGTTCTAAAGGAGGAAGTTTTTTTGAACGAGGAAAGACAGGAAGTTTTTGCCTTAGACATCGGCACAAGAACCATAGTTGGATTAGTTATGGAATGCCAAGGTAAAACATATAGTATTCTTGCAAATAAGGTTATTGAACATGAGAGCCGTGCGATGTATGACGGCAGAATCCATGACGTGGAAGCTGTATCAAGAAGCGTAAATATAGTAAAGAGCCAGCTGGAAAAAACTCTAAACAGAAAATTAGAAAAAGCCGCGGTGGCAGCAGCCGGAAGAGCGCTATACACAGTAGAAGCAGCTGCTGAAAGAAAAATTTCGCCTTTTATAGAGATAACAGATAGAGATATTCGCAGCTTAGAGACTGAGGCTTTGTCCAAAGCCATTAAGCTTATAGGAGAAAAAGCAGGCAATTTGGGAAGCTTAGATAATTGCTATTGCGTTGGATTTAGTCCGATAAAATGGTATTTGGAAGATGAACCGCTGGACAGTTTATTAGGACAAAAGGGAAAAAGTATGTCAGTTAAAATTGTAGCTACTTTTCTTCCTCGTGCTGTTGTTGAAAGTATTCTTACTGTTTTGAGCAAATGTAAGTTAGGGTTGGAAAGTTTGACTTTAGAGCCTATTGCGGCAGGCGACGTGGTTATACTGCCGGGAATGAGAAAATTGAATGTGGCTCTTGTTGATATTGGAGCGGGAACTTCGGATATTGCTATATCAAGAGATGGAAGTATATTTGCCTATGGAATGGTTCCGATGGCGGGAGACGAAATTACCGAAAGAATTTGTGAGGAGTTTTTGCTCAGTTTCGAAGAAGGGGAAAGAGTAAAGCGCGAATTATCAAAGCATGGAAAAGTAAAATTTCAAGATATCTTAGGTAGCAAAAAAGAGATCGATTGTGATAAAATAATTGAGGCTGTTAGGCCTACAATAAACGAAATTTCATCAAATATTGCACGCAAAATTTTTGAACTTAATGGTAGAGCTCCTGCTGCAGTCCTACTTGTAGGAGGCGGAAGCCTTATGCCCGGATTGTGCGAAGCAATTGCAGCAAATTTAGAAATTCCAAAAGAAAGAGTCGGTATTAAGGGTCGTGAAAGCCTGACAAATATTTCAGGAGGAGAGGATTTAACAGGACCTTTTTCAATAACGCCCATAGGTATTGCAGTAAACTCAATTAAGGGAGCGCACTTAGCCTCTTATAAGGTTTATGTGGATGACCAACCTGTAAATATCCTTGCACAAAATAACCCTACAGTTCTAAATGCGCTATTGTATGCAGGAAAATCATCGGCGGAAATTTTTGGGCGGCCTGGCATGGCAAAAACTTTTAAACTAAATGGCAAATTAAAAATAATAAAGGGGAAAATGGCAGAACCGGCATCTGTTACTATAAACGGGAAATCAGTAAATTTAAACGAGCCTGTCTATGATGGCGCCGTAATAAATTTCATGCCGGCAAAAGACGGGATTAGTACAAATGCAAAAATTAGAGAATATATTTCAGAAGAAGATAAACTGAGATTGAAAATAAATGGAAGAGATTTTACGATAGATCCGATCATAAAAAACGGTGACACTATAATGAAACCGGAAGATGATATCCCTGATGAAGCGTCGATAACGGTTGAAAAAAGAAAACTAATTTTAAGCGACATTTTTAACCTTATATCCTTTAAACCTGAAGGCATTTCAGGGCGGCTAATTATTAAAATCAACGGTATTGATGCAGGATTTGCAGACCCAATACAAGATCAAGATGAGATTGAAATTTACTGGGAACCATAGCAAATCTTGCTGAGAAGTTTACTAATTAACTCAATAGCGGAGGGGTTTGGAGGATAGTAAATTCATGGATAAGAAATTATTAAAAAATGTAGAATATCCTATTTTGATTGCTATAATATTACTTACAATATTAAGCGTAACAATGATAAGCAGCGCAACAAATGCTACAACCAGCGGAAATTTCTATACTACCAGAATGCAGATAATCTGGTTTTGCGTCGGTGCTATTTTGATGCTGGCCGTCATTTCAATAGATTATCATTCCTTTTCGGGTTGGTATAAAATAATTTATTCAGCAAACATTTTTTCATTACTTTTGGTTCTTCTAGCAGGAGAAAAAGGGGGAGGCGCGCAGCGCTGGCTTGATATAGGTCCTTTTACGCTGCAGCCTTCTGAGTTTGCAAAACTAGCCGTGGTTATTACTCTGGCCAGTCACTTAGAAAAAAAGAAATCATTAAACACACCAAAGGACTTAGTTTCCGTGATTTTGCATATTGCGCCTATCATGCTGCTTATAGCGAAACAGCCAGATTTGGGCACATCCTTGGTTCTTGCAGCTATAAGCTTTGGCATGACCTTTGCTGCAGGCTTGAGCTACAAACTTCTAGGCGAGGTTATTTGCTGTGGATTATTGGGCCTGCCGATATTTTGGCATTTCTTAAAAGAATATCAGAAAGATCGTATCCTTATTTTTTTTAACCCTTATCTAGATCCGTTGGGGCGTGGTTATCATGTTATTCAGTCAAAAATCGCAATAGGGTCAGGCAAGATATTTGGCAAGGGTCTTTACAAAGGCACTCAAAATCAGCTTAACTTTCTTCCTGTAAAGCATACAGATTTTATCTTTGCAGTTTTAGGAGAAGAGCTTGGCTTTATAGGTGGAGTGACCTTGCTTCTACTTTATTTTGTCCTTATCTACTATTCTCTAAGGGTAGCATTTAAGGCAAGAGACCTTTTGGGAACATATATGGTTGTAGGAATAGTTTCAATGTGGCTATTTCAAATTTTGGTAAATATGGGCATGAACATGGGTATAATGCCAGTAACCGGCATACCTCTGCCCTTTATGAGCTATGGCGGAAGCTCATTTTTAATGAATATGATGGCAGCAGGAGTAGTTATTAATGTAGGAATGCGACGGCAGAAAATTTTATTTTAAATTTAAAGATAGTTTGCGTAAAACTATCTTTATTAAACTTGGGAGGAAAAAATTTGACTTTAGATAGACTATTGGAAAAGATTTTGCCTAAAGTTTCAAAACCTGCAAGATATACCGGAAATGAATACAATAGCATATTAAAACGTAAAGAGGATATAGATGTCCACGTTGCGCTGGCATTTCCTGATATATATGAAGTTGGTATGTCTCATTTAGGCATTAAGATTTTATATCACTTGTTAAACGAAGACTCGACTATTTATGCAGAAAGAGTTTTTGCGCCATGGGTTGATTTTGAAAAATTGATGCGAGAATATGATATACCGCTCTTTAGCCTTGAAACTAAAACTCCTATTAAAGATTTTGATTTTCTTGGCTTTACTCTTCAATACGAAATGAGTTATACAAACATAATAAACATGTTAGAACTTGCAAGAATCCCTATATTCTCAAGCGAGCGGTGCGATAAAGATCCTCTAGTAATTGCAGGCGGGCCCTGTGCATATAATCCGGAGCCTCTAGGCGATATTATAGACTTTTTTGTAATAGGCGAAGCTGAAGAAGCTATAGTGGAAATTATGGATTTGTACAAGATATTTAAAGCAAACGGCAGGCCAAGAAGAGACTTTTTAACAGAAGTAGCTAAAATCAAAGGTTTATACGTTCCTTCGTTGTATAACGTGACATACAATGAAAACGGGACGCTTCGAAGCATTTTGCCAAAATCTAATGAGTTTCCGGCCAAAATAGAAAAGCGGCTTATCGCAAACCTCAATGAAGCCTACTATCCGACGGATTTTATAGTTCCATATATTAATATTGTCCATGATAGAGCTCCTCTTGAAATTTTTCGCGGGTGTTCCCATGGATGCCGCTTTTGCCAGGCTGGCATGATTTATAGACCTGTAAGAGAAAAATCTGCCGATATTTTAGAAAAAATGGCCAAAGATATTATAGCCTCCACCGGCTATGGAGAACTTTCCCTTACATCCCTTAGCACCAGTGATTATTCGCAGCTTAAACAGCTGACTGAATCTTTAACCGAAAAATTTCGTGAAAGTAAAGTGGGATTGTCACTGCCATCTCTTAGAATTGATGCATTCTCTTTAGAACTTGCTAAAAAAGTGCAGGAAATTAGGAAATCAGGCCTTACTTTTGCGCCTGAAGCCGGCACTCAAAGACTTCGAGACATTATAAATAAGGGCGTTACGGAAGATGATCTTCTAAAATCGGCTCATGACGCTTTTTTATCAGGGTGGAATACAGTTAAACTATACTTTATGATAGGACTTCCAGGGGAGACTTTAGAAGATATAAAAGGAATAGCGGAGCTTGCCAACAAAGTTGTTGATGTCTATAGAAAAATACACGGAAATACAAAAGGACTCAGAGTAAATGTAAGCACATCAACTTTTGTACCAAAACCTTTTACGCCCTTTCAGTGGCATCCTCAAATAACGCTTGAAGAAATTGACGAGCGGCAAAGATTATTAAAGAGTTTGTTTAGAAAGAACAAAAATATATCCTACAATTGGCATGAAGGGAAACTAAGTTTTTTAGAAGCTGTTTTTTCAAGAGGTGATCGAAAACTAGGCAAGGTTCTAAAAGCCGCTCACGACAATGGGTGCAAGTTTGACGGTTGGAATGACATATTTTCTTTTGAAAAATGGGTTTCAGCATTTAATGAATCAGGCATAGATCCTAACTTTTATGCATATCGTTACAGAGAGAAAGATGAGATATTTCCGTGGGATATAATAGATATAGGCATTAATAAAAGATTTTTGCAAAAAGAACTTGAGAAATCAGAAAAAGGCGAAACGACTCCTGATTGTAGAATTCGTTGTAGTGGCTGCGGCGTAAACAGGCTTGAGGCAGGTGATTACTGTGAAAATAAGATTGAAATTTGAAAAGGGCCGTTCGGTAATGTTTATTTCTCATTTGGATGTAATAAGGGTTTTTGAGAGGGCCTTTAGGCGTGCTAATCTTCCCATATCATACACCAAAGGCTTTAATCCAAGGCCCAAAATGACCTTTACTCCAGCTCTGCCAGTGGGCACTACCAGCTGCAGCGAATATATGGACTGTGAATTTGACGAGGAGATTTTACCAAGAGATGTTATGATTCGCCTAAATAATGTTTTACCCATCGGAATAAAAATCCTCGAGGCTGAAGTTGCCGATAACAAGCTGCCGCTTTCTTCTCTAAATGCTGCATCTTATGTAGTAAGCATCGAGGACGGAAGTAATAATGAAGCTAAATTAAGAAACGCAATTAAAGAAGTTGAAAACAGTAAAGAAATATTTATTGAAAAACAGTCAAAATCCGGTGCAAAGCAAGTGAACATCATTCCCTTGATATATAGCATTGAAGTTCTTGAAAGCAACAGTGAAGGAATAAAAATTCTTATGAAGCTCTCGATTGGCCAAGAGGGCAGCATTTCCCCTTCAGTAATAATATCTGTGCTAGAAAGGATTGCAGGCTTCGAATTTGAAATAAATTATATCTTTCGCAGAGAAATTTATTATTTTGATGGAAATAAAAAAATCTTTCCTATTTGAAAAGCTTGCCTAAGATAAGGTCAAGGAGATGAAAATTTATGTCTAAGGAGATCTTGGCGGATGTTGCCTGCAATCGAACCCGAGTTGGACTTTTAGAGGATGGACATCTTGTAGAGTATTATATAGAAACCGGTGACATAGAGAAAAGCCGTGGGAATATCTATAAGGGAAGAGTTGCAAATGTACTTCCGGGTATGCAAGCAGCCTTTGTTGATATTGGTTTTGATAAAAATGCATTTTTATATGTTTCGGATGTCAATTTTCACGAAGATGAATTTGATAGTTTTAAAAAAAGCCCGATAGAGGCAATGCTTAAAAAAGGGCAAGAAATCCTTGTACAAGTTACAAAAGAAGCTGTAGGGACAAAAGGAGCGCGAGTTTCTACTAATATTAGCTTACCTGGCAGATATACGGTTTTGTTGCCTGGAATAAACTGCGTAGGCGTATCTAGAAAAATAGAGGATGAAAATGAGCGTCGGCGTCTAAGAGCTGCAGTAGAAGAGGTAAAGCCACATGAAATGGGAATAATTGCAAGAACCGCGGCAGAAAATAAAAACGAAGAAGAAATAAGAGCAGATGTAAAATATCTGGAAGTAATATGGAGCGAAATAGAAAAAAAGCAAAGAAATATAGAAGCTCCCGCACTTATCTATAAAGATATGGATTTGCTTAGCCGAGTTGTCAGGGATATGTTTACCTTTGAAATAGACAAGTTCTATATTAATACACAAAAGGGATATGAAAAAGTTTGCAAGCTGTCATCTGCGATATCTTCAGAGCTAAAGGAGCGCATAATCTTTTACAAAGATTCTAGAGACATTTTTGAATGCTTCAATGCAACCAAAGAGATTGAAAAAGCTCTAGAAAGAAGAATCTGGTTAAAGTCTGGCGGATATATTATTATAGATTATACTGAAGCATTAGCTGCCATTGATGTAAATACCGGAAAATTCGTAGGCCATACGAGTTTAGAGGACACTATATTTCAAACTAATTTAGAAGCAGCTAAGGAAATCGTGAAGCAATTAAGATTGAGAGATATAGGCGGAATAATAATTATAGATTTTATTGACATGCAAGGCACCGATCATAAGGCAGCTGTTATAGATACCTTAAAAAATGAACTAAAAAAGGATAGAACAAAAACACAAGTTTTCGGAATTACAAATCTTGGGTTAGTTGAGATGACCAGAAAAAAAGTATGCAGGAGTTTGTACGAAGTTATGGAAGAAACTTGCCCTAAATGTCATGGTAAAGGTAGAATACAATTAAATTTCGTTGACAGATAAGGTTTTCGTATGCTAAAATAGCCTAGGTGGTTGATATTCTTCCACCGCACGGGACGGGTTTTTAAAAAATTTACCTAGATTCCGGCGAGAATAAGGAGGAGATGAATTTATGTACGCAATTATTGAAACAGGCGGTAAACAGTATCAAGTTTCGGAAGGCGATGAAATTAGAGTAGAAAAACTTCCGGTAGAAGAAGGCGGGATTGTTGAAATAGACAAAGTATTAGCTGTTTCAGACGATGAAGGCCTGAAAGTCGGCAAACCCTGGATTGAAAACGCAAAGGTTACAGCTAAGGTTTTGCGCCATGGAAAGGGCGAAAAAATTATAGTGCTAAAGTACAAAGCTAAAAAGAACTACCGAAAAAGACAAGGTCACCGCCAGCCGTTTACTGAAATTTTAATCGAAAAAATAGAAAAATAACGCAGAAATGATAAAGGTAAAAGTGCATGTCGATCCTTTTGGCGGCTATAGATTAATAGAAATATCCGGCCATGCGGGATACGATGAATATGGCAAAGATATAGTGTGCGCAGCGGTCTCGGCACTTGCGCAGACTATGGCCTTAGGCTTGGAAAAAGTGGTTGGTATCAAGGCAAAAATCAAAAAGAAAGATGGTTATTTTTTGCTGAAGATACCTAAAGACTTGTCGGCTGAAAAAGCTGATAAGGTGAACATTATTATGGAAACATTTATTTTAGGCATAGAAGATATTTCAAAGTCATATCCTTCAAATATACAGGTAGATGTTATAGAGGAGGTGTAATTCATGAATTTACAGCTTTTTGCTCACAAAAAAGGCGGTAGCAGTTCCAAAAACGGACGTGACAGCCAGTCAAAACGTTTGGGCGTTAAAAGATTCGACGGACAATTTGTAAATGCCGGAAGCATATTAGTTCGCCAGAGAGGCACTAGGATTTATCCCGGACAAAATGTAGGTATCGGAACCGATCATACGCTTTTTGCAAAAACTAGCGGTGTTGTTAAGTTTGAAAATAAAGGGAAAGATAAGAAGCTTGTTAGCGTATACTCAGCGAACTAAGTTTTTTGATAATAGCAGCTGTTTCTAAGGTAACTAATGGAAAAAGTTACCTTTGTTTTTTATTACAAATTTTTAATATTCAATTATAACTAAAACTATGATATAGGTGTTGATTTAAATGTTCATAGATACCGCAAAAATTTACGTAAAGGCAGGCGACGGCGGCAACGGCGTTGTAGCCTTTAGAAGAGAAAAATATGTTCCTCGCGGCGGACCTAGCGGCGGCGATGGCGGGCGCGGCGGTGACGTGATTTTAAAAGTCGATGCAAATATGTCCACATTAATGGATTTTAAATACAAGATTCATTACAAAGCCGAAAGAGGAGAACATGGTCAAGGTTCTAACAAATTCGGCCGCGATGCTGAGGATCTTGTTATATATGTGCCGCCGGGCACCATCGTAAAAGATGCTGAAACAGGTGAAGTAATTGCAGATTTGGTGGAAAATGGAGAAAGCTTTGTTATAGCTAAAGGAGGCCGTGGCGGACGAGGGAATGCAAAGTTTGCATCTTCCGTTCATAGAGCTCCTGATTTTGCGGAAAAAGGCGAACCGGGAGAGGAACGTTGGATTATACTGGAATTAAAACTCATAGCAGACGTGGGCTTAATAGGATTTCCTAATGCAGGAAAATCTACATTGCTTTCGCGAATGACCGCTGCAAGGCCTAAAATTGCTAATTATCCCTTTACGACCCTTGCTCCAAATCTTGGAGTAGCAAGCTTTGGCCAAAGTTCAGAGGGCAGTTTTGTGATAGCCGATATACCGGGTCTTATAGAAGGAGCTCATGAAGGGCAAGGCTTAGGTTATGAGTTTTTAAAGCATGTTGAAAGAACCCGACTACTTGTTCATGTTATCGATATGTCCGGATTTGAAAGAGATCCGTTGGAAGGATTTTATGCAATTAACCAAGAGCTTGCAAGCTATAGCGAAGAACTTGCTAAAAAACCCCAAATTGTTGCTGCGAATAAAATGGATTTAGAAGAATCCAGGATTAATTACGAAAAAGTGAAGCCTTTATTAGAAAAAGAAGGATATAATGTAATACCTGTATCAGGAGCAACGGGACAAGGAATAAGAGAGCTTGTTCAGGTTATCGCTAAGACCCTTTCAAGCATAGAGAAACCGGAAGCAGTTAAAGAAGTAGAATCTATAAAATATACACTAGAAGATGAAAAGCCTTTTTCTATTGAAAAGGGCGGCCATGTATTTTATATTCGCGGAAAAGCCGTTGAAAGACTTGTAGCAATGACTGATCTTGAAAACGAATCTGCCGTTAAGCGCCTGCAGAGAGCCTTTAAAAAAATGGGAATTGATGATGCACTAAAAGCAGAAGGAATTCAGCCAGGAGACACAGTAAAGATAGGCAATTCAGAGTTTTATTATGTAGAATAAAGGCGACAGCCATATAATCAGATATACCTTTGAATTTTAGAAACTCAAAAAGGAGGATTTGCTTTGCCAAAGAACCAAAAGATTGGCATAATGGGAGGAACTTTTGATCCCATTCACTATGGCCATCTTGTAACCGCTGAAACTGCAAGAACCAATTTCAAATTAGATAAAGTTATATTTACACCTGCCGGTCGGCCGCCGCATAAAAAAGATTATGCAGTTACGCCTCCTGAAGATAGGTATCTCATGACAATGCTTGCTGTAAATAATAATCCATTTTTTGAAATTTCAAGGATAGAGATTGACAGACCCGGTCCGACTTACACCGTGGATACGTTAGAGCAGTTCTATAATGAACTCGGCTCTGACGTAAAACTTTTTTTTATAAGCGGAGCAGATGCGGTTTTCGATATACTCACATGGAAAGATGTTGATAAAGTTTTAAGTTATTGTACTTTCATAGCTGCAACCCGGCCGGGATATCCTATAGACCAATTGCACCAAAAGCTTATTCAAATAAAAGAAATGTACGGTTATGAGGTAGTTCCGATGAAAGTTACAAGCCTTGATATCTCCTCTACTGAAATCAGGCGAAGGATGAAGGAAGGCTTATCCATTAAATATTTACTGCCTGATAGCGTAGAAACATATATAAAGAAAAGTGGCCTTTACCAATGATTATAAGTCTTGATGAGATGATAAAAAAGTTAAAGGTAAACTTGGGCGAAAAAAGATTTTTACACTCAATAGGTGTTATGGAAACCGCTGAAAAATTAGCGCTTCGTTATGGAGCAAATGTCAATAAAGCAAAAATTGCCGGTCTGCTTCACGATTGTGCACGAGGCATGAGCGAAGAGCTTCAGTTGAAACTAGCTCAGGATTTTGGTATACTTTTAGATGATATCGAAATTAGAGAAAAAGTTTTGATACACGGACCATTAGGCGCTGAGCTAGCAAAAAGAGACTATGGTATATATGATGAGCAAATTTTACATGCCATAAAGATCCATACTACCGGCGACGAAAATATGGACATTCTAGATAAAGTAATATTTATTGCGGATTTCATTGAACCGAGTCGATGTTTTCCTGATGTTGAAAAATTAAGACGAGTGGCTTTTCAAGATCTTGACGATACCATGGTAAAAGCCTTCGACTCTACAATCAGGTACGTTTTAACTAAAAGGAGCTTGCTGCATCCAAAGACAATTTCCGGTAGGAATTTTATTCTTATCAAAAGGGAGAGCGAATTTAAACAATGAAAAGGCCTTTAAAAATAGCCGTAGCTATATTACTATTTATAGTTTTTTCCCTTGGCAGCGGATTTTACTACACGGTAAGAACGATGAATATGGCGGCTGAGCAGAATGAAGATTCTGTCATATCAAATACCGATGAATTTGTTAAGGGTGGACGCCGAAATATCTTGTTGCTGGGCATGGATGCAGGAACTATAGGGGCAAAAGAAGAAAATAACCGACATCGCTCAGATACGATTATTGTCGTAAGCTTGGATACCCAAAATAAAACCGTCAAAGTACTTTCCATTCCAAGAGATACAAGAGTAAAGCTTGGGAAATACGGCATTCAGAAGATAAACGCCGCAACAGCTTTAGGAGGAGCGGATTTAGCAGTTAAAACTGTAAAAGATTTTCTAGGTGTTCCGATTCACAATTATGTTGTTGTAAAGCTCTCCAGTTTTAAAAATATTGTGGATGCCTTAGGCGGTGTAGAAGTTGATGTTAAAGAACGTATGAAATACAGCGATCCTGCAGGGGGACTGTATATTGACTTATATCCGGGACTACAGACTCTTGACGGCGATAAAGCTGAACAGTTCATAAGATACAGAGGATATGCAGATGCTGATCTTGGACGAATAAAAGCACAGCAGCAATTCATGGAAGCACTTATAGATAAAATTTTAAAACCTTCAACGCTTTTAAAACTACCTAAAATAATTGATATTGTCCAAGAAAATGTAGAAACAGATATTCAGCCTATGGAAATGATGAGTCTTGCTAATTTTGCAAGGCAGATGAAGCGTGAAAACATTAAAATGTATACCGTGCCGGGTGAAGGAAAAAATATTTCAGGTATCAGTTATTTCATACCTTTTCAAAATGAACTTGACAAAGTAATAGATGAAGTTTTTTATGATGATGGCAGCGTCAAAGTAGCAGTCCTAAACGGCAGCGGTACAAGCGGCGTTGCATCGAAAATTGCCAGCAGACTCGAATCTCAAGGTTTTAAAGTTGTCAGTATAGGTAATGCAGACAGCTTCGATTATGGTACTACTACCATAGTATATCCTCAAGATAAAAAAGATGAGGCCGAAAAAGTTGCAAAAGTTCTTCCGAAGGCCTTACTCGAAGAAAAAAGCGATTCAAATATTTCTCTTCCTACGGTAATTGTGGGAAAAGATATGATAGATGAATAAATTTTTAATATAAATATAATTCTGTTATGGAGGGAACTGAATGACAAAAAACCCTAAAACTTGCGCTCTTAAAGCGGCTAGTATTTTAAGGGATAAAAAAGGCGAAGATATTCTGATAATGGACATAAGTTCTGTTGCAGTATTTTCAGATTATTTTGTAGTAGCTACAGGCACATCTCCGGTGCATGTCAGAGCTTTAGCGGATGAAGTGGAGAAAAAGCTTGGAGAAGCGGGCTACACAGTAAGAGGAAAAGAGGGCTATCAAGAAGGCGCTTGGGTGCTGATGGACTATTATGACGTAATTGTGCATATTTTCACTCGTCAAGAACGAGAATATTATACGCTAGAACGCCTATGGGCCGATGCAAAAATTATCGATTTGCCGCCGGATGAGATTGACACTCCAAAAGAGTTGAAATATAATATAGAAAATTTAATATAAGCATTTATATTAATACAAAGGAATAGTATGAGACTGGTGCTTTTACAGAGATTCGGCGCAAGGTGCGAGCCGAAAAGCACAGTCTTTGAACTCACCTTTAGAAGACTTAGCCGACAGGCGTTAAAATGTTTGAGACGGGTCGTTTGACCAATTAGGGTGGTACCGCGAGAAGTTTCTCGTCCCTAAAGGGGATAAGAAACTTTTTTTAATTCATAAGATATATATTTAAAACCTATAACTGTGCATATGGAGGGTGACGTTTGATTGAAATACGATTTTAAGTCTATTGAGAATAAATGGCAACAGGAGTGGGAAAAAAATAAACTCTACAAAGCTGTGAAAGACGAAAGCAAACCTGAATATTACTGTCTTGAAATGTTTCCTTATCCTTCGGGCAATTTACATATGGGCCATGTGCGCAATTATTGCATCGGAGACGTGGTTGCAAGATTTAAAAAGATGAACGGTTTTAATGTGTTGCATCCGATGGGCTGGGATGCCTTTGGCCTTCCTGCCGAAAACGCTGCTATAAAACATGGAATTCATCCGGCAGAGTGGACGTGGAACAATATTGCAAATATGAGAAGTCAATTAAAGCAATTGGGATTGAGCTATGATTGGGATAGAGAGATTGCTACATGCCATCCGAAATACTATAAATGGACGCAATGGTTCTTTTTGCTTCTCTATAAAAGAGGCCTTGCCTACCGCAAAAAAGCTTCTGTAAACTGGTGCCCTTCATGCGGCACAGTTCTTGCAAACGAGCAGGTAGTAGACGGGGCATGTGAACGCTGCAAAACCGAAGTTGAAAAGAAAGAGCTTGAACAGTGGTTTTTCAAGATAACCGACTATGCAGATGAACTTTTAGATGATTTAGAGAAACTTCCCGGTTGGCCGGAAAAGGTAAAGACTATGCAAAAAAACTGGATTGGCCGCAGCGAAGGTGTTGAATTTTCATTTGTCGCAGAAAAAAATGGTGAAAAAATTCCTGTATTTACGACACGCCCTGATACAGTATATGGAGTATCATATATAGTTCTTGCACCTGAACATCCGCTAGTAGAATCTCTTTCTAAAGGAACAGAATATGAAGCTCAAGTTAGAGAATTTCGAAAAAAAATGGAGAAATACAACGAAATAGCAAGAACTTCCGCCGAAACCGAAAAAGAAGGAATGTTTATAGGCGCATATGCCATAAATCCCATGAACGGCGAAAAGATTCCGATTTGGACGGCAAACTATGTGCTGCTGAGTTATGGCACAGGAGCGGTTATGGGAGTTCCAGCCCATGACCAGCGGGATTTCGAGTTTGCAAGAAAATATAATCTGCCGATAAAAGTGGTTATTTCTCCGAAAGATGCAACTCTAGTTCCTAAAGAAATGTCAGAGGCTTTTGTGGATGAGGGGATTTTGGTAAACTCTAATGGATTTAATGGCATGATAAGCAGTGAAGCTATTAAAGCCATTGGAAAATACATGGAAGAAAAAGGTATAGGTAAATTTAAAGTAAACTATAAGTTGAGAGATTGGCTTATTTCAAGACAAAGATATTGGGGTGCGCCTATCCCCATGGTTTATTGTGACAAATGCGGCATTGTACCTGTGCCTGAAGAAGACCTGCCCGTTTTGCTGCCGGAAAATGTAAAGTTTAATTTTAAAGGCACGTCTCCTTTAAAAGAATCAGAGGAATTCATAAATACCACATGCCCAAAATGTCATGGACCTGCAAAACGCGAAACGGATACAATGGATACTTTTGTATGCTCTTCTTGGTATTTTCTTCGATATACTGATGCAAGAAATGAAGCAATGCCCTTTGAGCGAAGTAAGGTCGACTATTGGATGCCGGTCGATCAATACATTGGCGGTGTGGAGCATGCCATCCTACATCTTATGTATTCCAGATTTTTCCTAAAAGTCATAAGGGATGCAGGCCTTGTATCTGCATCTGAGCCATTTTCAAATTTACTTACACAAGGAATGGTACTAAAAGACGGTGCTAAGATGTCAAAATCCCTTGGCAATATCGTAAGCCCTGAGGAAATAGTTAAAAAGTACGGAGCTGACACAGCAAGACTGTTTATACTTTTTGCAGCACCTCCCGAAAGAGACTTAGAGTGGAGCGATCAAGGTGTTGAAGGATGTTCAAGATTTCTTCAAAGGGTCTTTAGATTAGTAGATGAATTATCTAGAAAATTGAGCAGTGCTAAGACCGAAGGAGAATGCGACGCATATATCCGTCGCATCACCCATAAGACTATAAAAAAAGTTACAGAAGATATTGGTGAAAGATTTAATTTTAATACCGCAATAAGTGCAATCATGGAAATGGTAAATGAGCTCAGTGATTACAAGGACAGAGACATTTCTAAAAAAGTTTTAAGCGAATCACTGGATACCTTGCTTTTGCTTCTTGCCCCATTTGCCCCCCATCTTGCAGAAGAGTTATGGCATAAGTTGGGCCATACGCGAAGCGTATATCTTGAAAAGTGGCCATCTTATGATGCTGCAGCGATTTTAGAGGATGAAATTGAAATAGTTGTTCAAGTAAATGGAAAAGTAAGAGATAAAATTGTAATTCCTGTCAATACGCCGGAAGAAGAGGTCAAAGAAGCTGCACTAAAGCAAGAGCGAATTGCCCCATACATTAAAGATAAAAAAATTGTAAAGGTTATCTCGGTGCCCGGCAAACTAGTAAACATAGTAGTTAAATAGGTATAAAATCTCTACAATTTTTGAAGAAACAAAACCAGCGCTTTTATGTGCTGGTTTTTAAATATAAGTAACAAATATTAATTATTATTATCAATTGTAATTATGAATATCAATCAGGGCTTGATTTATAAGGATTTTATATATTTTTATAACCAAGAGTTGCTATTGTATGAAGAGAGAAAGTGAGGTAAAATATAAAAGGCAAAGGACGAAAACAGTAGCCCTTTATTCAATAAATATGAAAGAAAAGAGGTAATATTATGTTGAGACTTGAATCAGTTTACCTTCGCCTGAAAAATGGCAGTGAGGAAGTTCCGATATTAGAAAATATAAACTTAGATTTAGAAGATAATAAATTTTATGCTCTAACAGGACCAAACGGCGGCGGAAAGACGTCGCTTGCCAAGGTTATTATGGGCATTTATAAAAATGATGAGGGGAGAATATACCTAGATGGCAAGGACATAACAGATTTTAGTATAACTGAACGGGCAAAAGCCGGAATAAGCTATGCGTTTCAAAATCCACCTAGGTTTAAGGGATTAAAAATTAAAGACCTTTTAAAGATTTCTGCTGATGAAAATTCATTAAGAGCAATTTTAAGGTCTGTTGGATTATGTCCACAAGACTATCTTGACAGAGAATGCGATTCCGGTCTTTCCGGCGGAGAAATGAAGCGAATTGAGCTTGCCAGCGTACTTGCAAGACCATCTAGACTTGTAATTTACGATGAACCGGAAGCAGGGGTTGACCTTTGGAGCTTTGAGAATCTGCTTCAGCTAATTAGAAATTATCACAAAAGGGGAAATGTGACAAGCGTTGTTATAACTCATCACGAAAGAGTCTTATCACTGGCCGACGAAATAATCCTGCTAGTTGATGGCAAAATAGCTGATAGAGGATCTAGAGACAAAATACTGCCTTTAATCCAGGAAGATGCAAGATGCTGCTGGAAGGCAAATTGCGGAGGTAATAATGATGAAGTTGAATGCTATTGAAAATGAACTTTTAAAAAATATTGCAGATTTGCATAACATACCATCAGGAGCTGTGAACATAAGAAAGAATGGAGAAGGGATAATACGCCATTCGTCTGCAAATATTGAAGTAAGGCCAAAAACAGATAAACCCGGAATTGATGTTATAATAGCACCCGGCACCAAAAATGAAGCTGTACACATCCCGGTTCTTATAACTTTGTCCGGCCTAGTGGATGTAGTATATAATACTATTATCGTAGGTGAAGGAGCAGATGTAACAGTAATAGCCGGTTGTGGAATTCATAATCCCGGATCTAAGAAATCCCAGCATGACGGCATCCACGAAATCATCATTAAAAAAGGCGCTAAAATGCGGTATATAGAAAAACACTATGGAGAAGGATCGGGAGAGAGAATCCTAAATCCCCAAACCATAGTTACAATGGAGGAAAATTCTATAGCTGAAATGGAACTCGTCCAGATTAAAGGTGTTAGCAGTACTATAAGAGATACAAAGGCGCAGCTTGCCGAAGGAGCAAGCCTGATAATTACAGAGAGATTGCTTACTCACCAGGATCAACAAGCAGTATCCAATATGACAATAGAACTAAATGGCAAGAACTCCAATACTAAAGTGGTATCGCGTTCTGTTGCAAGAGACAACTCAAGCCAGATTTTTCACCCAATAGTTATTGCAAGGGCTGACAGCAAAGGCCATGTAGAGTGTGATTCAATAATAATGGATCATGGTAAAATAAGCTCAACCCCTGCAATTACAGCGGAACATCCTGATGCTCAATTGACCCATGAAGCTGCTATAGGCAAAATTGCCGAAGAGCAACTTTTGAAATTAATGACCCTGGGCCTTTCCGAGGAAGAGGCTGAAGATATAATACTGAGGGGGTTCTTAGAATGACAGCAAAATGCATAATGATTCAAGGAACCGGTTCCTCTGTTGGCAAAAGCCGACTAGTTACAGGATTCTGCAGGGTTTTTGCGCAAGATGGTTTTAAAGTTGCGCCTTTTAAAGCTCAGAATATGGCACTGAATTCTTATATAACTAAAGATGGATTAGAGATGGGAAGGGCCCAAGCTGTCCAGGCCGAAGCCTGCAAAATTGAACCTCAGGCTATTATGAATCCTGTGCTGTTAAAACCCCGTTCAGATAAAAACAGTCAAGTTGTAGTTAAAGGCAAACCAATAGGCAGCCTATCAGCAATGGACTACCAAGACTATAAATCAAAGCTTAAAAAAATAGTTAAAGAAAGCTATGATGAATTGGCAAACTCCCATGACATAGTTGTAATAGAAGGCGCAGGCAGCCCTGCGGAAATTAATCTTCGGGAAGATGATATTGCAAATATGGGTGTAGCCGAATTGGTGGATGCTCCGGTGGTTATTGCAGGAGACATTGACAAAGGCGGAGTATTTGCATCTCTTGCAGGAACTATGCTTTTGCTTACCGATGAAGAAAGAGCAAGGGTAAAAGGCGTTATTATCAACAAGTTTAGGGGAGATTTGAGACTTTTGGAGCCTGGCCTAAAAATGCTAGAAGATATAATAAAAAGGCCAATGCTCGGCGTCGTCCCATATGCCGATATTTATATAGATGAAGAGGATTCACCACAGGCTGAAAAGGAACGGCTCTTACAAAAGTATATTAAGACTGACAGTGACGCCTCAAGACACCCCATAATCGTAAAAATTTTAACATTGCCTCGTATCACGAATTTCAATGATTTTGCACCACTTGCTGAATATCCGGGAATCAACCTTTCATATGTGTCTCAAGGGCCTATAGGGGATGCTGACATGGTGCTGATTCCGGCCTCTGAAAATCCCAAAGAAAGTATAGAATTTATCCGAAAAAGAGAATGGGATGAGGAAATATCAGAACTTGCCCGAAAAGGAGCTGTGATTTTTGCCCAAGGAAGCAGTTTGCCGCTTTTAGGAAGAAAATTTGAACTGCCTTTTGACTTTGAAACAAATGAAAGTATAGAAGGGCTAAACCTTATTGATGCCGATATTGCAATGAACCCTCAGCAAAATATCAGAGTCTCGGGACATATATCAGACAATCTTACAAGTCCTGCAGATGTTTTAAATGGCGAAAAAATTAATGGCTATATGATTTATTCAGGAAATATAAGGGGAGAAGCTGTCAAAAAAAGCTTTATAAAGCTTGATGAAGCTTATAGTACGGTTGATGGATTAGACGGTTTTATATCTTCTACAGGCAGAGTCATAGGTACTTTTGTTCATGGCCTGTTTGATAATCCGGAGTTTACGAAAAAATTTGTGAGCTTTTTGCAAATATGTAAGTATGGAAGAACCTTTGATTTTGGAGACTTTGAATCATTAAATTTTAAAGAGTTCAGAGAAAAAGAGTTTGACCGTTGGGCTGATGTCTTAAGAAATAGTGTAGATATAAAAAAGATATATGAAATTATGGGTATGTAAAAGTAAAATTAGGAGCTGAGGAAGTGCCTGATTTTGATAAAAGAGAAAAGATACTTCTAGGAATTTTGCTAATAATGGCGATTTTTACGGTATGTATCACATATTATGCATTTTTTAAACCATCAAGCGAAATAGTACTCGATCTTCAAGAGGAGCAAGATAAAGCTCCCCTTGAAGACGATGAAACCTTTGTAGAAGAGAAAGAAAAAATAATTGTTCATGTAGCGGGCGCGGTCAAAAGCCCCGGTGTTTATACCCTTGAAGAAGGAGATAGGGTAAAAGATGCCCTAGATGTTGCAGGCGGAGTTATACCTGAGGCAGACCTTGAATCCTTAAACCTTGCCATGAAGGTTCACGATGAAGATAAATTATATGTTCCCAAAACAGGAGAAATTACAGATACATCAGATTCTTCAACAGGTCAATCAATTGCAGGAATAAGCTCGAAAGATGACGGAAAAATCAATATCAATACCGCAAGCGAAGCAGAGCTTACCCAATTACCCGGCATAGGTCCTGTAACTGCTCAAAAAATTATAGACTACAGAGAAAACAACGGTAAATTTAGCAGTGTAGAAGATATAAAAAATGTTTCAGGCATAGGCGATAAAAAATTTGAGCAGATAAAAGACAAAATAAAAACACGGTAAAATTTTAGCCATAATACATTGACAAGCAAAAAAATAACGTGTATTATAAAGATAACTGGTACGGACCACATGACAATATTAAGGTGATGCGATGAAGAAGATTGAAAAGGAAAGTAGAATACCATTATATTACCAATTAATGGACATTATTATAGAAATGATTGAGGCGGGAAATCTAAAGGCAGATGATAAATTGCCTTCGGAAAGAGAGTTATGTGAAAAGTACGATATCAGCAGATCTACTGTCAGACAAGCTATTCAGGAACTTGAGCGAGAAGGATATATCTATAGAATACATGGAAAAGGCACTTTTGTCTCACCTGAAAAATTCAAACAAGATCTTTTAAAGTTTTACAGTTTCACTGAAGAAATGAAGAAGCTTGGGAAAGTGCCAACATCTAAAGTTCTAGATTTTAAAATAGCAAAATGCAACGAAAAGCTGGCACAGAAGATGAGACTGAATGTACATGATGAAATATACGTATTTACCCGCTTAAGGCTTGCGGACGGCGAACCGATGATGTTAGAGACAAGCCATGTGCCATGCGGCAGATTTCCTGGTTTAACAAAGGAAAAACTAGAGAGACGTCCGATGTATGACATTTTTTCAGAAGAATACAACACAACTTTTACATTTGCCGAAGAAATTTTTCAACCTGTTATAACCAGAGAAAATGAAGCAAAATTGTTGAACTATTACGAAGGACTGCCCAGCATGATGATTGAACGATTTACTTACGAAAAAGACACTGTAATAGAATATACTAAAAGTGTGGCAAGGGGTGATAGATTTAAATATAGAGTTGCTTTAAAAAGATAATTTTTTATCAAAACTGGTAATGATGACATGACAACATTATAAGGTGGGAGAAAAATGTTCGGAATAAGAGAAGAAGTATGGAAAAATATCAATGGATTTAATACAGCTACTGAAATATATCAGCAGCCTGAACTATGGCTTGAAACTCTGCAAATCATTCAAAACAACATAGAAAAGATCAAAGGATTTTTTGCTGGATTTCAGGAAAACAAAAACACAAGAGTTATATTTGCAGGTGCAGGCACATCCGCTTATATAGGAGAGATTTTAGTTCCATATTTGCAGCGAAAATATAATTACAGGTTTGAAGCTATTCCGACTACGCATATTGTGACTAATCCGGAAAATTATCTAGAAAAAGATACAACCACGATAATAATTTCTTTCGGTAGGTCCGGAAACAGTCCCGAGAGTATGGCGACCTTTAACTTAGCAGAACAATTAATAAACGATGTGCATCATATATTTATAACTTGCAACCCTGATGGCGAAATGGCCAAAACAGCAAAGGATAAGAAAAATATCCTATTGCTTCTAATGCCTGAAAAGTCAAATGATAAAGGTTTTGCGATGACCAGCAGCTTGACATGCATGATACTGGCGGCTTTACTGATATTTGATATACAAAATTTAGAAAACTATTCTAAACAATTAGCAGAAATTGCAAATATCGGAAAAAATATTTTAGATAATAATCACCAGAAATTAAGCGAGATCTTAAATTCTACCCCAAAAAGAGTAATATATCTTGGGTCAGGAAGTTTCTATGGACTTTCAAAAGAAAGCGCATTAAAACTTTTGGAATTAACACGAGGTAAAATCATAGGCTACAGTGAAAGCGTCTTAGGATTCAGACACGGCCCAAAATCTATAGTAAATGATGAAACTTTAGTTTTTATATTTTTATCCCAAGATGCATATTCAAGAAAATATGACATAGATCTTTTAAAAGAAATCTACAATGACCCTGGTGATCATACCGTAATAGCTATATCAGCAAATTTTGAAAATGACTTAAAGGAAATATGTAATGACTTACTTTATCTACCGGAAAAAGCAGCTGAAATAGATAATCCCATATTAATTTCAATGCTTTACATCCTTTATGCCCAGGTGTTTGCGCTTCTAGCCTCTGTAAAATCGGGAATAGAACCGGATAACCCTAATCCCGGCGGCATAGTAAACAGAGTAGTAAAGGGAGTAAATATATATCCTTATGGCAAGATAAATTGATTAACACCCGATAACTTAAAAGGAGGTAATTATATATGAATATTGTTCTTACAAGAATTGACAATAGATTGATTCATGGTCAAGTAGCTGTTACCTGGTGTCATCATACAAATGCAAATTTGATAGTGGTAGTGAATGATAAAGTTGCTAAAGATGAAATTAGGAAAAACATTATGAACATGGCGGTGCCGCCAGGTGTTGGGGTAAGATACTTTACAGTAGATGAAGCAGTTCTTAAATTGCCAAAAGCTTCTCCAAAACAATTTATTATGCTAGTTGTCGAAACTCCCCAAGACGTATTGAGATTGGTTGAAGCTGGAATACCGATCAAAACTGTAAATGTTGGTAACATGCATTATTCGGAAGGGAAGGTTCAAATAAGTTCTACTGTATCAGTAAGCCAAGATGATATAGATACATTTAAAAAGTTAACATCAAAGGGGGTGAAGTGTATAATACAACGTGTCCCAACAGAGAAGGGAGTTGATATAGAAGAACTAATTAACAATTTATAAGCTAGTATAATGATTGCAAATTTAATGAGATTAGGGAGGGCTAGAAATGTTTCAAGCGCTGATGTTGGCGTTAATTTCTGGATTGGCTGGCCTAGACATTTTAGTGGTACATATTCATTGGCATCGACCACTTGTTACAGGCCTTCTAGTTGGTCTTGTTCTTGGTGATGTAAAAGCTGGATTAATTGCAGGAGCTACTCTTGAATTGGCTTGGATGGGACTTGTTCCATTGGCTGGTGCACAACCCCCAGATCCGATAGTAGGTGGTATATTAGGTACGGCTTTTGCCATTATAACAAAACAACCGCCTCAAACTGCCGTAGCATTTGCTATTCCATTTGCTATTGCAGCGCAAAGTATTAAGACATTATTATACACTGCTTTTAGCTATTTTGCTCATTTAGCAGATAAATATGCAGAAGATGGCAATTATAAAATGATTGAGAGAATAAATATAGGTGCATTAGTTTTTCACTTTTTGCTTTATGCAATAATAGTATTTTTACCTATCTACTTTGGCATGGATGTAGCGAAAAATATAGTAAGCTTAATACCAGAAAAACTAATGAACGGACTGGCTATTGCAGGCGGAATAATGCCAGCAGTAGGCCTGGCAACTTTATTAAAAATAATGTTAAAATCTGAATTTGTGCCATTCCTGATATTAGGTTTTATATGTTCAGTATATTTACAATTGCCGGTTTTAGCTGTTGCACTTATAGGCGTAGCGATTGCTATTTGGGAGTTTTATATTGATAGAAATAGAACGCAAAATGCTGGTGTTGGCGGAGGTGAAAACGATGAAGGAATCTAATGCAATGCCTGATAAGAAAATAACTCGTAAAGATCTCATATCAGTATTTTGGAGATGCAACTTTCTCCAAGCATCTTTCAACTATGAAAGATTCCAAAATATAGGTTGGGCATATACAATGATACCTATTTTGAAAAAGATATATACCACTAAAGAAAGCATGGCCAGTGCATTAAAATCATACTTAGAATTTTTTAATACACATCCTGTGCTGATTACTCCTATTGCGGGTATAATAGCCGCAATGGAGGAGAGAGGCGAAGATCCTGAATCAATCAGAGGTGTAAAAGTAGCATTGATGGGACCGCTAGGGGGAATAGGTGATGCTATAGTTTGGCTTACTTTCTTGCCAATATTCGCGGGCATCGGAGTATCTTTGTCAATGCAAGGAAATATAGCTGGACCAATTATCTTTCTGATTCTATTTAATATCGTCAACTTCGGACTTAAGTACTGGGGAATATTTTTCGGATATAATTCTGGTTTATCGTTATTAAAAAGTTTAAGCGTAAGCGTACAATCTATATCAAAAGCAGCGTCGACAATTGGTATATTGGTAATTGGTTCTTTGATACCTTCTTATGTCAGACTATCGATACCTTATACAATTACAGCGGGACAAGCTAAGGTCAACCTGCAGACAGATTTTTTGGATAAAATTATGCCCGGCATATTGCCGCTTGGCGTAACACTTTTGATACTTTACCTAATGCGCAAGAAAAATTTCAACACAACTACAGCAATAATCTTTATTATAGTTATTGGAATATTGGGCAGCTATACCGGTCTCCTAGGGTAAAAAGGTAGTGATGTAGATGCACATTGGATATATTATAATTGGACATGGGGAATATTCTGTCGGCATGTTTGACGCCATTAATTTAATATTAGGTGCTCAAAATAATATCAAAGCATTAACTTTTGAAATTAACGAATCACCTGATGAGTTATACTCAAAAATTATACAGAGCATCGATGAACTAAATTGTGATTACTATATAATATTTACAGACATATTAGGTGGTACACCCTATAATACAGCTGCACTTATAGCCGAAAAGGATCCAAGGATAGAAGTTATAACTGGAGCAAATTTACCGATGCTTTTAGAGGCGATACTTAGAAGGGACACTACCACTGATTTGAATCTACTCAAAAAAATTATAATTGAAAATGCTATAAATGGAATTAAAATTAACTCTGAACTAATTAAGAAAAGTTATTGCGAAACAAATAATGTTGATAATGAAGGAATTTAGCTTTAATTATTGATCAAACAAATTTATAAATGATAAAAGGCGGTAAAAATTTACCGCCTTTTATCATTTATAGAAATTAAATTGATATTTATTAACCTTGACTATTCTCACTTATGATTTGCTTTGCACGATCGACCATGTTAGGATATAAATCTATTGGAACATATGAAGGACCTAAAGTGCTTGCTACCATAAATCTTGCACACTTGGTTTTATCAGTTTCACAGTAATTTCTACGGTAGATAGCTCCCAAGCCGCTATCAATAGGCATTTTTTGCTGATAGAATGGGCAGTTGTTAATTTTTTCACATTTCATGGTAATCTTCCCCCTAAATTTGTAAAATATCATCTAAAATAATAACTATTACTAATAATAAATATAAACCTAGAGGATTGCACTGTCAATAGCAAAAAAGCCGTTTATTGAATTTTCCTCATATGATATAATTATAATCGATATTTATCCCGCTTATTTCTACAAATCCTTATAGAAATGAGGCGCAATTGTGAATAGAAAAATTGTAAATCATTCTTCAAAAACGGCAATTCGAGTTATAATAATATTCGGTATTATAAGTCTGTTAGGAGATATGGTATATGAAAGTGCTAGAAGTGCAAATAGTCAATATTTTGAGCTAATTGGTATTAATGCAGCTCAAGTAGGCCTGGTTTTTGGCATAGGTGAATTTTTAGGATATTTTCTACGCTTAATAGCAGGTATTTTGTCAGACAAAACCGGAAAACACTGGCTTTTTATTTTTATAGGGTATGGAATGCTCATCGCAGTGCCTTTAATGGGCCTTACTACAAACTGGAACTTTCTCGTTGTGCTTATTTTAGTAGAACGAATAGGAAAATCTTTGCGCAACCCGGCGAAAGATACAATATTATCTGCAGTTGCGGAAAATCAGGTAGGGACAGGATTTGCCTTTGGTCTTCAGGAAGCCTTGGATCAACTGGGAGCATTTGCCGGCCCCTTAATTTTTACCTTAGCATTTTACCTTTCAAAAAACAGTGAGATTGCTGAATATCAGTTAGGTTACAAAGTTTTGATGATTCCTTTTGTTGCCCTAATGCTTTTTGTAACTTTTGCATACCTTCAAACCGAAAGAGAAAAACTAATTCCGGTTATAAAACAAAGACAATTTCAAAGTGAAAGTCTCAGGCCTACATTTTGGATTTATACTGCTTTTACCTTCTTTTGCACTTTAGGATTTCTTAATTTCAGTATTATTGGCTACCATTTAAAGGCAAATAGATTACTATCAGATGGGAATATTACGTTACTATATTCAGTTGCTATGATTGTAGATGCCATAACTGCTATTATTATAGGAAGAGCTTATGATCAAATGAAAAGAAGAATAGGAACAAAAACCGGCGGATTAGCAGTGCTTGGCGCTATTCCGGCTATCACCCTCTTAATTCCGTTTTTGGCACTTGGCAAATCTACTACGATGATTATTTTAGGCATGATAATTTTTGGAATTATAATAGGGGTTCATGAAACGATTATGCGCTCGGCTATAGCTGACATAACACCCTTTAACAAACGCGGCACAAGCTACGGAATATTTAATGCCTGCTATGGTCTAGCTCTTTTAGGCGGTTCCGCCTTTACAGGCTACCTTTATAATCTGAATCAACTCGGAGCTATAAAAATTTTTACTTGTGCAGTAGAGCTAATTGCACTTTTTCTCTACATGAAAATGAATCAAATGGTAAAAAACGACTACTGATTGAGAAAATAATTATAAACTGCAGCCCCTAATGCGTTATGGACTTTTAATCCGTCAGCATTATTCTTGAGATTACTCATCATAACAACAATTATTACTTTAGTATCATTTATAAAAAATATGCCTGCATCATGTTCGATCCCGAAAAGTCCGCCTGTTTTATGAGCAAATTGAATATCCTCCGGCAAGTATAGGCTTAGTCTGTCGTTAAACTGCTGGCAAAGAAGCATATCGATCATTTCATTTCGCGATTGAGCAGAAATATCATGGCCTTTTAGCAGTTTTACAAAAAAGTCGTATATGTCTTTAGCTGAAGTAAGATTATCTTTACCGCAAGAACGGGCCTTCATATCCATCATTTTTCTTTGAAGGCAAGTATTAGGCATTCCGAGTTTTTTAATTTCCTGATTTATAGATTCCATACCAAGATAATCAATAAGAATATTGGTAGCGGTATTATCGCTTAAAGTTATCATTAAAGTTGCATAATCATGAAGGGAAAGGTTAAGGCCGGAGTTCATATACTGAAGCACCCCTGCCCCTGTGGTCTTATTTTCATCTTTTAGAGGAATGATTTTTTTCTTAAGGTCAATGTCTCGCCTTTCAGATTCGGCATACAGTTTCCATAAAATCCAAAGTTTTATAATGCTTGCAGAAGACATTATCTTGTCTTCGTTTATAAAAATTTTTTCATCAGACCAGGTACTATCAATTACTACGCTACATACCCCATCGACATCTTTAATCAAATCTTGAACCGTTTCAATAAGCAAAGCGGCAGCCTCCTTCTAAGGTAACATTACTTAATATATCATACCAGATATAATTTAAAATTAACACAAAGGCCTGAAGAAGATTTAATCAATCTTGAAGCCGGCAAAAGATATGGTATAATAAAAAAGATAAGGTAACACTACAAGGAGGGGCATCATGAGTTTACTTCTTAAAGCTGCACTGATGGGTGTAGTTGAGGGTCTTACAGAGTTTCTTCCAATATCTTCTACAGGCCATATGATTATTGTAGGAGACTTCATAAACTTTAAAGGCGATAGCTTTTATACAATGTTTGAAATTGTTATTCAGTTGGGAGCTATCCTGGCAGTAATTTTTTATTACAGATATAAAATAATTGATTCATTAAGGCATCTTAGACCAGGCGATAGAGGTTTTAAATTATGGCTTAAAATTTTCGTCGCTTTCTTACCGGCGGCGATTATAGGCTTATTAATTAATGATATTGTAGAAAAATATCTATTTTCATCATTTACTGTTGCAATAGCATTAATAGTAGGCGGGTTTTTAATGATAGTGGCTGAAGGTATTTTTGGCCGCGGCGGTTTAAACGACATGGATAAAGTAGATTTGAAGCAGGCTTTTATAATTGGCATAGGTCAATGCTTATCATTAATTCCCGGCATGTCAAGATCTGCATCAACTATTATGGGCGGCATGGCAGCAGGTCTGTCGGTGAAAGCCGCAGCAGAGTTTTCATTCTTTCTTGCTATTCCGACCATGATAGCCGCTACCGCTTTTTCGCTTGCCAAGGGCTTTTCAACTACTACTTTACAGCAATTTCAGGCACTGGGCGTAGGTTTTGTAGTGTCATTTATAGTTGCACTTTTTGCCGTAGATGCCTTTCTTACATATCTAAAACAACATTCCTTAAAACCTTTTGCGTATTATCGAATTATCTTGGGAATTGTTATGATTTTATTGATTACAACAGGTGTTATCTAGTATTGACAAAGCCTTGCTGCATAAGTAGAATAAAATAAGCAACTGCTTTGAAAGGGAGGAGTAAAAGCTAGGTTAAAAGAGAGAAAGGTCTAGGCTGAAAGCCTTTCGAAATTAGCTTTGAATGTCGCCCTGGAGCATCCCTGACGAACAAAGAAGTAGTCATGGACGGTTTACTGCGTTAAAAGTTTAAAGTTGCCGGTATTGGAAATAAGGTGGTACCGCGAAAGCAGGTCTTTCGTCCTTTGAAGGATGAAGGACTTTTTTGATGCTGCCGAGCGTCATAAAAAATAATTTATAGCAAATAATAGGAGTGTGTAAGATGCAAAAAGAATTACCTTCTGTCTATGATCCAAATGAAGTAGAAGATAAATGGTATAAATTTTGGGAAAGAGAAAATTTTTTTCATGCCGAAATAGATCCGAACAAAGAACCTTTTACAATTGTTATTCCTCCGCCAAATGTAACTGGACAGCTCCATATGGGGCATGCATTAAATAATACACTGCAGGATATATTGATTAGAACTAAAAGAATGCAAGGTTATTCTGCGCTTTGGCTTCCGGGAACAGACCACGCCGGCATAGCTACTGAAGCAAAAGTTAAAGAACAATTGGCAGAGGAAGGCTTGTCTAAATATGATTTAGGAAGAGAAAAATTCTTAGAAAGAGTTTGGGCATGGAAAGAAAAGTATGGAGACAGAATTATAACTCAGCTAAAAAAACTAGGTTCATCCTGCGACTGGTCAAGGCTCAGATTTACTATGGATGAGGGGCTTAGTAAGGCGGTCAGAGAGGTATTTGTCCGGCTTTATGAAAAGGGGTTAATATATCGGGGCGACTATATTGTAAACTGGTGTCCCACTTGTAAAACCACGCTTTCTGATATAGAAGTAGAGCACGAAGACCGAATAGATAAGCTGTATTATGTTAAATATCCGTTTAAGGATGGTTCAGGTTATATAACTGTGGCTACAACAAGACCCGAAACAATCTTAGGAGATACAGCAGTAGCCGTAAATCCCAATGATACGCACTACAAAGATGTAGTTGGAAAAACTTTAATACTACCAATTGTAAAAAGAGAAATACCTATAATTGCCGATTCTTATGTTGATATGGAGTTTGGCACAGGAGCAGTAAAAGTAACACCCGGTCATGATCCGAACGACTTTGATATGGGTGTGCGCCATAGTTTACCGATAATCATCGTTATTGACGAAAACGGATGCATGAATGAAAAAGCAGGCAAATTTCAAGGAATGGACAGATTTGCTTGCAGAAAAGCACTTATTGACGAATTGGAGAAGGAAGGACTTTTTGAAAAAGCAGAAGATATAAGCCACAGTGTAGGACACTGCTATCGCTGTCATACTATTGTGGAGCCGGTAGTTTCTAAACAGTGGTTTGTAAAAATGGAACCGTTGGCAAAACCGGCAATTGATGTGGTAACTGAAGGTGAAGTAAAGTTTATCCCTGAAAGATTTGCAAAAATATACATGAATTGGTTGGAGAATATAAGGGACTGGTGCATATCCAGGCAGCTATGGTGGGGACACAGGATTCCCGCATGGTACTGCCGCGACTGCGGTGAGACGATAGTATCAAGAGAAGATATTAAGACATGCCCCAAGTGCGGCAGCAGCAGTGTGGAGCAAGACCCGGACGTGTTAGATACATGGTTTAGTTCAGCTCTATGGCCGTTTTCTACTCTGGGGTGGCCAGAAGATACGCCTGATTTAGATTACTTTTATCCCACCTCTGTTTTAGTTACCGCATATGATATCATATTTTTCTGGGTAGCAAGAATGATCTTTATGGCTATGGAGTTTATGAAGGAACCTCCTTTTGAATATGTTGTCATAACAGGTTTAATCCGCGATGCGCAAGGCAGAAAAATGAGCAAGTCATTAGGCAATGGCATCGATCCCTTAGAAGTAATTGATAAATACGGAGCAGATACCTTGCGATTTACACTGTGCACAGGAAATGCCCCCGGCAATGATATGAGATTTTCATGGGAAAAAGTAGAGTCAAGCCGCAATTTTGCGAATAAGATTTGGAATGCATCGCGATTTGTTATAATGAATCTGGAAGATTTTACACCGGGAGAGCTTAATTTAGATAAATTAGCCTTAAAAGACCGCTGGATACTAAAGAGAATAAATGATATAACGCGCGATGTTACAGATTCACTTGAAAAATTCGAGATAGGCCTTGCGGCTCAAAAAATTTATGACTTTTTCTGGAGTGAATTTTGCGATTGGTATATTGAAATGGCAAAAATTGATTTATACGGTAAAAATGAAGAGAATAGAAGAACAACACAGCGGGTTTTAGTTGAGGTAATTGAACGAGCCTTAAAATTATTGCATCCCTTTATGCCCTTTATAACTGAAGAAATTTGGCAGCATATACCTCATGAAGGAGTAAGCATAATGGTATCCTCCTGGCCCGAATATAAAGCGGATTGGGATTTTGAAGATGCTAACGAAATGGAATTAGTAATGGATGCCGTAAGAGGTATTAGAAATATACGCGCAGAAATGAATGTTCCTCCTGCAAAACAAGCATCTGCATTAGTCAGAATAACAAATCCCATGACAGAGCAAATACTAAGCAGTAATTTAGATATTATTTACAGTCTGGCAAAGGTATCAGAAATGGAATTTGGTAAGGAAGATCTTCAAGTCCCTCACAAAGCTGTGTCTTGTGTGATAAAAGGTGCAGAAATTTTTATTCCAATGGAAGGGCTTGTAGATTTAGATACAGAAATTGCAAGGCTCGAAAAAGAAAAATTAAATTTAGAGAAAGAAATCGAGAGGACAAGCAAAAAGTTAAGTAATCCGGGCTTTATTGAAAAAGCTCCAAAGGATATAGTTGAAAAAGAAAAGCAAAAACAAAAAGATTATCAGGAAATGCTAGAGAAGGTGGTAGCAAGACTTGAAATGATGAAAGACATGCTGGCGGAATAGGTACTGCTGAATTTTGCCAAAATAGAAGGGGAGAATATATGCTGAATTACAATCAGGCATTAGATTTTATCCACGGTTTAAATGCTTTTGGAACAAAATTAGGTCTTGAGAATATCACAAAGCTCTTAGAGATTTTAGGGAATCCACATAAAGATATGAAAATAATTCATGTTGCCGGCACTAATGGAAAAGGATCTACATGCGCTATGATAGATTCTATCCTAAGGTCCGATGGCTACAAAGTTGGACTTTACACTTCTCCATATTTGGAAGTTTTTAACGAGAGAATACAAGTTAATGGAAAAAACATATCTGATGACGATCTTGCAAGACTTACAGACAAGGTGCAAAAAGCAGTTTTTTATATGAGAGAAAATAACATAGGTTCTCCTACTGAATTCGAGGTCGTTACTGCAATAGGCTTTTTATATTTTTATGAACAGGCCGTAGATTTTCTTGTACTGGAAGTGGGGATGGGCGGCAGGCTGGATGCTACAAATGTTGTAACTCCTTTGGTCAGCGTCATAACTCCTATCAGTTTTGATCATCAAGAGTATCTAGGTAATACACTTTCTGCTATTGCAAAAGAAAAATGCGGTATTATAAAGCCCGGAGTTCCTGTAGTTACAAGCCCTCAAGAACCTGAAGCACTGCAGGTAATAGAAGAGACATGTAAAAACTTAAATTGCAGGTTGCTTAAGGTAATTGGTGAAGAAAGTATCAGCAAAGATTTCGACTTACATGATACTGCAACTTACAAATTAGTAAGCGATAATGATGATGGCCTGATTTTTGATTTAAAGACCCCTGCGGAAGAGTTTAAAAATCTTGAAATTCATTTAATAGGGAGACACCAGTTAAGCAATGCTGCAACTGCCGTTACTGCAGTTGATGTTCTGAATGTGTATGGAATTGATATAAAGCGCGAAGCTATATATGCAGGACTTAAGAATGCAAGGTGGCCGGGAAGGCTGGAAAGAATCTCACAAAAACCGCTGATTTTAATTGACGGGGCCCATAATATAGCAGGAATAAAAACTTTAAAAGATGCTTTAATAAGATATTATAAAGATAAGAAAAAGATTCTAGTCTTAGGTATTTTAAAAGATAAAGACTATAAAGAAATGCTAAAGGAAATAGTTCCGATTGCGGATATGGTAATAACTACAGCACCGCTTAGCCCTAGAGCTCTCAACGCTTCAGAACTGGCTTGCACTATTTGCGAAATGCTTGATGAAAAGACAATAGAAATAAATGATAATGACCGCCAATATATATTACCGGGTAAAGTACCTGCGGAAATTCCTATATATTCCAGAGAAAAGATCGAAGATGCTCTAAACCTTGCCTTATCACTTATAAATTCTAAAGAAGATATGATTGTTTTTGCAGGTTCACTTTATATGATAGGCTATGTAAGAACTTTAATAAAAGACAGATTGGCTTCAGATACAATGACTTCAAAAATAATATAACTATCGCTTAAAAGTTAAGAGCAGCTACTGATTGGACTGTCTAATTTCCTGTCTACTGAACAGAGAAAAGAATCCAAATTTAGCTGCTCTTTTTTTATTACTATTTCGTTTTTAATGCAACTTTTTTCAAGGGCAGCGCCCTAATCCGAAGTAAAGTTTTGTTATTCTTGTTACAGCAGAATCACAACTAAAGGGTTACAAAAGTTTTATTGCCGCCTTAAAGCTTCAATAGGAGGAACAGATGATGCCGAAATCGCAGGATAGATTCCAAACAAGAGTCCGGAAGTCAGTGCCACAGTTACCGCAATTTTTATTGCCTCAAAGCTGATTGCAGTTTCAAAACCGTAACGGCTAAAAACATTTAGCCCCCAAATACCGCCTGCAGTGCCTGCTATAGCGCCAATTCCACTTACGTAAAGTGCCTCTAACAAGAACTGAATCAACAAGTCTATTTGCTTTGCACCTAAAGCACGACGCACGCCTATTTCTTGAGTACGTTCTGTGACCGCCACAAGCATAATGTTCATTATTCCAAGTCCGCCAACCAGTAGTGATACTGCCGCTATACCGCCGAGCAATAAAGTCATAACACGATTAGCCTGATCTGCTTCTTGGACTAACTGGTTAAGATTTGTGATTGTGATTAAATCTTCACTACCGGCTATTAATGGAATTTGTGTTGATTCTTCCCCGCTATTGCCTTCCGGAATGGCTTCTTCAGTTGGTGAAGACATACTACCGGCTTCGCCGTTCAAACCTTCTTCTGTGCCGCTTTCGTTTTCGCTCGGAGACAAGGTTGTTGGCGCACTTTGATCCAGCCCCAGTTTTCTTTTAAATATTCGCCCTAGCTGGACTACGGCAAGATCTGCTTTTGCAGGGCTTTCAGCCTTGCCCCAGATTTCTGCAACGGTTTTTTTATCCGCAATTTTTAGTGCAGTAGTATAAGGTATCACTAGTTTGTCATCAATGCCATCGGCCTTTCCGATGCCTTTTGGGGCGAGTACTCCAATGATACGAAAAGTTGTCCCGTTTAAAGTTATTACTTGCCCCACCGGATTACGACCACCCATCAAGCCCGCACCCATGTTATAGCCTAGCACCACTACTGGAGACCTCTGGGCTACATGAAGCTCTGTAAAAAAGTGCCCCGAAACTAAATCATTATCTCTTATCTTCGGAAAATCACTATTTACACCTAATATATCCACTGTTCCTCTTGCGCGCCTCCAACGCATTACAGCTTTTGTAGGAACAACAGGTGTTGCCATGTCCATGCCATCCACTCTTTCTACCAAATCCTTTACATCATCAGGATCAAATTCAACAGATGGATCGTTTGCCTTTATGTCGATGACATTTGAGCCTAAACTTTCAAATTGTGCCACAACAGCCTGCCTTGCGCCTTCTCCTATCCCCATGAGGCTTACCACAGAAGCCACACCAATTGCAACGCCAAGAACGGTAAGAGCCGAGCGCATCGGATGCACTAAGATACCATGGGCTGCCATTTTTGCAGCAAACCAAAAGCGGGTCAAAGCAGAGAGCAATCGAGATGTTTTTTGCATATTATTCACTCCCCGCTGGTTGCCGGCACTTTTTTACTATCTGTACCGTTTTTATCCTTTGTGCCGCTATTGTCACCATTTTTTTCTTCATCATTAGAAGGAATGATAGAATCCTTATTACCTATATGCTGACTTGGCAACAAATCTGCACTGCTTCCGGTTATCACAAGTTGGCCTTCCTCTAAACCGCTTTTTACTTCAGCTACTTTGTCATTCATTAAACCAAGCTTTACCGGTATTGCTTTTGTTGTTCCATCCGGATTCAAAACTTCCACCTTCTGAATGCCATCTTCTTCAAATACTGCTTCTAGCGGAACAAGAAGGACATTTTTTGCACTTCCGGAGTCTATATAGCCTCTGGCTTGCATACCGGGCCTTAAATTTGGACCGCCTTTTACTGCAATATCTACAGCAAATTTAGTAATCCCTTTAGAATCTTGACCCATTGTATCAACGTGTATAACTTCACCTTCAAAAGTTTCATTAGGGAGGGCATCGACTGTGACTTTAACCGGGGAACCTTGTTTTATCATTAATACATCGATATCGTCAACTTCTGCCCATAAGTCCATGTCACTTGTATTAAATACATATCCCATCCAATCTCCGGAATTGACTTGAGCTCCTATCTGGGTTTCCCAGCTTGCTATAATACCATCCATCGGAGCTCTGACCTCGGTTTGACCCATTTGAGAGTAAAGCTGAGAAAGTTCAAATTCTTTTTCACGCACCTTATCTAACTGCTCCTGGATAGATTTTTGAACATCAGAGCCTGCAAGAGATACAATAGGATCGCCTTTTTTAACAGCCTGCATTTCTTTGACATAGACTTGGGTTGCTATTGCTTCAACCGTTGATAAAACCCTTTCTTCTTTAACAAAACCTGCAACAGTAGTAGGATTTGCAAACCATGATACTCTGGTAGCATTATTTTCGTCTAAAGGAATTCCTACGTAGACTGCAAGTCCTGGTTTTACCAAACCCGGATTTTTACCTTCTACAGTTATAATATATACAAAACCCTTAGCAGGATTTTCTTCGTCGCCATCGGGAATTGGGTTAGGATTTATATCTGTTACATTTCCGTAATATATACCGTCAAAAGCAGAAAATCTCAAAGCAAGCTTTTGACCGAGCTTTACTCTGCTAAATTCGTCGGCGTAAAGTTTTGCATCTATTTTAAAGTGAGAATCATCCACTATTCTTGCCACGATATTACCTTGCTTTACTTCTTGACTTTCAGCTACTGAAAGGCCGGATACTCTTCCATCGATTGGTGCTCTCAAGATTACACCCTGGGAAGGATTTATTTCGGATAAATTTTCCGGAGGAAGACCGGTCAAATCAGATAAAAACTTTTTTGCGCTTTCCAGTTCGTCCTGAGCATTTTTGATTTTACTTTGAAGTTCGGGAGCTGCAAGCCTTGCAATGACTTGACCCATTTTAACCTCAGTGCCTTCTTCGGCTAAAATTTCAACTAGAGTATATTGAATATTACTTGATGATACGTCATAATAATTGCGCATGCCCGGAGCCTGTATACTTCCACTCCTTGAAGGATTCAAAGGGCCTGTTACATTTACACCGACGCTTATATCACCTTTTGTTACAGGTTTAGTAGAATAAATCGGTCCCTGGGACTCTTCTTTCGGCGGAGGTAAAAGCTCTTTATAGGCGTAAAATCCCCCTCCCATTACAATAACTACAATCAATGCAATCGTTAAAATGCGCTGCGCCATATTAATATAACCCCCAAATATATTATTAAATTTTTATATAGTTACATTTGCAACATTTTCTATATGTTCAATCTTGCCGTCTTTTAAGTGAAATATTGTATGACCGTATTCAGCCACACTTTTTTCATGCGTAACTTGAATAACAGTAATTCCCCTTTTTGTATTTAAATCTTGAAAAATTGCCATTATGCTTTCACTATTTTTGGAATCAAGCGCGCCGGTAGGTTCATCAGCTAAAAGCAATTTAGGATCACCGGCGATGGCTCTAGCGATTGCTACACGCTGCTGTTCACCTCCTGAAAGCTGAGAAGGCCTATGATAAATACGTTCTTTAAGACCGACTGCTTCCAAGGCTGCGGTTGCCCGCTTGCGCCTTGCGCTTCCGCTCAATCCCCTATAAATAAGGGGCAGCTCTACGTTTTCAATTGAATTTAAATCAGGCAGCAGATGAAAGCTTTGAAATACAAAACCTAGCAACTGGTTGCGTATATCTGCCAGCATGTTGTCGCTCATTTTTTCGACATGCCTGCCGGCAATTTCGTATGTTCCTGAAGTGGGTCGGTCTAAGCACCCTAAGATATTAAGCAATGTAGATTTACCAGAGCCTGAAGGTCCCATGATAGAGACAAATTCACCTTCTTCAATGCTCAAATTAATGTCTTCAAGGGCGTTTATAAAGACCTGGCCGTTTTTATAACGGCGACAAATATTTTTTAGTTCAATAAGTGGCAAAGCGGTACCTTCCTTTCTTACTTTGCAAGTGCAAAATATTTAACTATCAGTATATAGACGATCAAAGTTATGTAAAAGTTTCATACTTTGACAAGAATAAAATTTAGCCAAACAATTCTTTTTATCATATTCAGTTTATCATACAGTAAATTCTTTACAACATACAAAATATGTTTAAGCGAAAAATACCTATTAAATTTACTATATAGACATTTATTGATAAAATATCTATACTAAAGACAGTATAAAGTGACATAATATTGTGTGGTGAAATGATTGTTTAAAGAGCTGTTAAATGATATCGAAGAAGAGCTTATGGTTTTAGAAGAAGATCTGCTCAAAACCATAAACACAAAAAGAATGCTCATAAGAAAACCTTTAGAAAACATGATAAATGCGGGTGGAAAAAGATTAAGGCCGGGTCTTGTCCTAACAGCTGCAAGATTTGGCAATTATGACTTCGAAAAAGCTAGACCATTAGCTCTTGCCGTAGAACTACTGCATATGGCATCCATGATTCATGATGATATAGTTGATGATTCTCCCACAAGAAGAGGTATTCCCAGTATCCAGTCTGCCATTGGTAAAGATGCGGCTGTATACGCCGGCGACTATGTTTTTTGTAAGGTTTTTGAAATCCTGGCAAATGAACCTGCTTATGTGATGAAAGAGACTTCGAAAGCTATGAGTCAAGTCTGTGAAGGTGAAATAAAGCAAAAAGAAGATTTTTTCAATGTAGATTTGACGCTGAAGGACTATCTTTACCGAATTGAAAAAAAGACTGCAGTTTTGTTTGCTTTATCGGCAAAACTAGGAGCTTTCAGCTCGCAGGCTCCTTGCAAAACAGCAAAACAGTTGTATACTTATGGCATAAACGCAGGTATGGCTTTTCAAATGGCAGATGATCTTTCTGATTTTATCGCTGACTCTGAAAAATTAGGTAAGCCGAAGGGCTCAGACCTAAAATCCGGCGTTATAACACTGCCTGTGATATATGCTTTGAAGAAAAATGGGGAGAACCAATATTTAAGGAGCATTCTTGAAACTAGAAACATAGGAGAGGGAGAATTTTCTGAAATAGTAAGAATAATAGAGATAGCAGGAGGATTCGCATACACTAGAAATATGATAAATAGGTATGTTAAGAAGGCACAGGAAGCGCTTATGGCACTTCCGGACGTTCCGGCAAGAGAAATCCTAAATGCTTCAGCAAAAATTATAATTGAGAATGTGAATAAAACAATCTAATACCTTCTTTCTTTTTTTAAAAATAAATTATATACTTATGTTATGAGAAATTAATAGTAACTACTAATACTTGATATTATATATTTTAGGAGGTTCCATATGAAATTACCAGAGCTTAAAATAGGCAATCTTGTTGCTAAAGTTCCCATTGTGCAAGGGGGAATGGGAGTTGGCATATCACTTTCTTCTCTTGCTGGGAATGTAGCATTAAACGGAGGAATCGGTGTTATTTCCGCGGTTGAACCCGGGTTTAATGAGCCGGACCATTTTAGAAATAAAAAAGAAGCAAATTTGAGAGCATTAAGGTCATATATACAAAAGGCAAAAGAAATATCCAAGGGTGGAATAATAGGCGTAAATATCATGGTAGTTTTGAACACTTTTGAGGAAATCGTGGTGGAAGCAGTAAAACAAAAAGTCGATATTATATTTTCAGGAGCAGGATTGCCACTGCGTTTGCCGCAATTTACAAAAGGGTCTGATACAAAAATTGTTCCTATTGTCTCTTCTGGACGGGCAGCTTCTGTAATTTGCAAGAGCTGGCATAAACATTATGACGTAGCACCTGATGCAATTGTAGTGGAGGGTCCTAAAGCAGGAGGTCATCTTGGATTTTCGGAAGATGAAATCGATAAACCCGAGTTTCAACTTGAAAACATTTTAAAGGATGTATTAGAGGTAATCGAACCATACGAATTAATTTATAGGCGAAAAATACCGGTAATTGCCGCAGGCGGAGTCTATACCGGCAAGGACATTGTAGATCTAATAAAAATGGGAGCTTCCGGCGTTCAAATGGGGACACGTTTCGTTGCAACATTTGAATGTGATGCTTCAGATAGATTTAAACAAGCATACCTAGATGCCAAATACGAGGATATTCAATTAATACACAGTCCTGTTGGGTTAATAGGCAGAGCGATACGAAATCAATTTTTAATTGATGTAGAAGCGGGCAAGAAAAAACCAATAAAATGTATGATTAATTGCTTGAAGCCATGCAATCCGTCTAAAGCCCCATATTGTATAGCAGACGCCCTAATTAACGCCCAGAGGGGAAACTTTGATAAGGGATTTGCCTTTGCGGGGGCAAATGTCTATAGAATCAGCGAAATAGTTCCGGTAAAAAAACTTATGGAAGAGCTTGTATCTGAAGCCGAATTATATTTTTAACATTTTTTACTTTTTTATGTTAAAATATAGACAACTAAAATTTATCCGGAAGAAGGTATTAAGAATATGAAAAAGCACTGCCGGCTGTTGAAAGATACACTTACCATTGTTTTGATAACATTTCTCTCCGTAAACCTCTTACTATGCAGTAGCGCAAAGGCAGCCGAAGAAAAAGTCCCGGATGAGATATATTTTTTAATGCAGATGGAAAATTTTTTAAAGACAAACTACGTGGAAGATGTAAGCGACTTAGACCTTTTAAGAGGAGCTATAAAAGGGATGATTGAATCGCTAGACGACCCATATTCTGAATATTTTACTCCAGAGGAATTTGAAGAGTTTAATGAAGAAGTAAGCGGGAATTTTGGAGGAATAGGAGTTATAATCACTTTAAAGGACAAATATATAACTGTTGTTTCGGTAATAGAAGGAAGCCCGGCTGAAAAAGCGGGTATAAAGCCGGGAGATAAGTTAATTGAAATCGATGGTAGTAATGTAACTGATTTACCTCTTTCAAGTATCTTAGATCGTATAAAAGGCGATAAGGGCACCATGGTAAACATTGGAGTCATAAGAGGCGAAGACAGACAAGTACTAAGGTTTGAAGTAGAGCGAGATATAATCAAAACAAATCCAATTACTGCCAAAATTTTAGGTCAGGGTATAGGGTATATAAAAATCAGCGAATTTAACGAGAACACCGTTGAAAACCTGGATAAGGCCCTTAATAGTTTCAAAAAAGGTGGGGTATTAGGTATAGTGTTAGATCTTCGCAATAATCCTGGAGGATATCTGGATCAAGCTGTGGAAGTGGCATCACGGTTTGTGCATAAGGGCCCCATAGTTAATATTGTTTCAAAAGACGGTACTATCCAATCATACAATTCTAACTCACAAGTATCTCCTTACCAGTTAGCGGTGCTTGTCAATGGCGGTTCAGCCAGCGCATCAGAAATATTGGCCGGAGCTATCAAGGATAGGGAAGCCGGGGTTTTGGTTGGAGAAAGAACATTTGGCAAAGGAATGGTTCAAAGAACACTGAGCCTTGGAACACTAGGTGGGATAAAACTTACTATAGCTCATTACACTACTCCAAATGGAACAAACATAAATAAAACAGGAATAACTCCAGATATAGTTGTTGAAACAGACAAGACAAACCCGTTAAAAGACTTTGTGCCGTTAAATACTCAAAAAACCTTGAAATATGGAAATATCGGCCTTGATGTGTTGGCAGTTCAACAAAGACTGCAGTTTTTGAACTTGCTAGGCACTGCTCCTGACGGCGTATTTGGCCCTAGGACACAGCAAGCAGTAAAGGCACTTCAGAAACAAGCTGGTATTTCTGCTACAGGCGTTGTTGACTCAAAATTTTATTCAGCTCTGAACGATGCTATATACAAAAAAATTGTTTCGCAAGAAGATATTCAGTTAAGAAAAGCAATTGATGTCCTAAAAGAAATGATTAAAAAGAGCAGAGCAGCTTAAATATAATTACTACAGATGAAAAGGAAACTTTTAATGGAAAAAAGCATGAAGTTACATGAAAAAGAGCAAGAACGTATAAATGAAATAATATCAGAATTAAGCAAGCTGTATCCAAATGCAACTACGGCGCTAAATCACAACAATCCCTTTCAATTGCTTATAGCAACGATTTTATCTGCCCAGTGTACTGATGAGCGAGTAAATAAAGTAACAGAAAAACTGTTTAAAAAATATAAGGGACCGGAAGATTTTGCGAAGGCAGACAGGGCTGAATTAGAAAATGATATAAGAGAATGCGGCTTGTTTAAAAACAAGAGCAAAAATATAATAGAAACCTCAAAAATACTTTTGGAAAAGTACAATAAACGAGTCCCTGACACTTTCGACGAGTTAATAAAACTTCCCGGCGTAGGAAGAAAAACTGCTAATGTGATTTTAGCCAACGCTTTTGGTAAACCTGCATTTGCAGTTGATACTCACGTATATAGGCTTGCTCACCGCCTAGGGTTTTCGGATGAAAAAGACATAGTAAAGGTTGAAGAAGATTTAAAAAGAAAAATACCTGAAGATTTGTGGATAAAAGCGCATCACTGGTTGATTTATCATGGCCGCAATGTTTGTCGTGCAAGGAAACCTTTATGCGATAATTGTTCACTTTCTAGTCTGTGTCCGAAGTCTTATGAAACAATAGAAGCTGATAAATGCTGTGAGCAAAACAGCTGATACAAGAGCTACTGTTTGCTGGTTTTCTGCAAAGAGCCAGGGATAGATTCCCAAAGTGTAATCTATGATATCACTTGATATCATGAGAATTACAACAAGAAAAAAGTGTATCTTACTAAAGCTGCACTTGCTTATAAGCAAAAATCCTTCAATAGCCATACCCAGATGGGATAATGTAAGGTGAAAATTAGTAAATGAATAACCTTCACCTGTCAACAAAAAATGAGTGTTTATTACTGCAGCCCAGAGCCCATATTTTATGACCCAGCAAGATGCAAGAAGGGATACAAAGGGGCTGGGCTTCTTTATAATAATAAGCAATAAAGCAAGAGAAAAGAGCGAAGAAGCCGTAGGACTATCAGGTACAAAAATTCTAAGATATTCTGGAAAAGTCGATAATAACTGTGCTTTGTACCAATAAAAACCATAAATAGAACCAAAAAAGTTTATAAAAAACAATACTAAAAGAAACTTAGATTTTTTATCTTGCAAATTAGGCAACCATATCCCTCCGTATCTTAAATATAATTATAACTATTATATTACACAAAATAAGAGAAATTTGCACCTGCAAGAATGAATTAAAACCAAAAACTTACAGCCTTGTTTTTTGTAAAAAGTTGTGCTATAATGTCTCTCATATATGAATACATGTTTTTACATTGTGAACATCGGGAGGCAGAAACTTGGTCCAAAAAGGCGGCTATTATATCATTAAAGAAGAAATAATGCCGGAAATCTTAAAAAAAACTGTAAAAGCAAAAGAACTTTTAAGAAGCGGCAAAGCTAAGACTGTCAATCAAGCAACTGAAATGGTGGGCATGAGCAGAAGTGCTTTTTACAAGTATAAAGACTATATTTTTCCTTTTTATGAAGCCAGCATGGGCAAGATAGTGACAATTTCTTTACTTTTAGAGCATATACCCGGCATACTCTCGTCAATATTAGATGAAATAGCTAAGGCACATGGCAACATACTTACAATAAATCAAAATATACCCATTCAGAACATGGCAAGCGTCACTATTTCCTTTGAAACCGGCAACATGAACCAAAATATCGAAGAATTACTGGAAATGATTCAGAATAAACAAGGCGTCCAAAAAGTCGACATAATTGCTCAAGGATAGATTAAGGAAAATAGAAGGGAGACAGAGGAGTGGCTCAAATCGGAATTTTAGGTCTTGGTAC